>DATGGW010000272.1:0-4513 GCA_035308345.1 Ktedonobacteraceae bacterium
CCGAGGCGTGGTATAACGCGCGTATCAACGACACGCTGGTGGGCGAAAGTGGCATCCTGGCGGCCATCGCAGGCTGCTGGGATGTTCCGGCCATCTTCGTCTCAGGCGATGAAGCCACCTGCCGCGAAGTGACTACGCTGCTTGGAGAAGATGTAGTGACTGCCCCTGTGAAGACGGGTCTGAGTCGCTATTCCTCGCGCAACATGGCTCCGCGCGATGCCTGCTCATTGATCGAGATGCGCGTGGCACAGGCCATCAGCCTGAAACGCTGGCCCAAACCGCTTAAATTTACCACACCCGTCACTTTCCGTGTTGAACTGGCGTCACCTGATCGCGCCAACGATTTCATGGGACGTACTGGCGTCACCATCGAGGGGCCGCGCACCGTTTCCTCGACGGGCGATAATTTCTGGCAGGCATGGGACCAGTTCTGGTACAGGAATTGACCAGGTAAATCATCCTTCCGCGATGCGGAACACCGCCAGGCGACTTCGCAGCGAGTTGGTCAACTCCACCAGGTGTGCCAGTGATTGCTTCATGTTTCCTGACTGCCCGGCAATTTCAGTAGCCATGCGCGCGATTTCCTCGACGGAATGTCTCACCACTTGCGATCCCTGAGCCTGGCTTTCAGCAGCAGGCTCAAGTCCTTGCACAAGTTCAACCATTTGTTCGGTGACAACCCCAATCGCATCCAGCGCAATACCCGTCTGCATTACCAGTTCGGACTGTGTCACGACGTGCTGGATGTTCTGATCAATACTCTGTGAAACGGTGGTGATTTCGTTTTGAATAGCGCGGATGCGCAGCGCCACCTTACGCGCAGCCTCGGCGCTGCTGACGGCCAGCGAGCGAATCTCCTGGGCGATTACGACAAACCCCTGACCCTGCTCACCGGCGCGCACCGCCTCAATCGCCGCATTCAGAGCAAGCAGATTCATACGTGTCGTCAGGTCGGTCAGTTCCACAACGGTATCATTAATCTCCTGTCCACTCTCACCCAGTCGTTTGATAACACGCGCCGATTGCATGGTGGTTTCGCGCACGAAGCGCATGCCATCGTTAGCGCGCGCAATTTGCTGCTGTCCACCCCGCGTCACTTCCGTCGTTTCTGAGGCTGCAATCGATAGCTTTTCCGCCTGCTCTGAGACGCGCTTTATAGTACCGGCCATATCGTCGGCGACACTTGAGATATGCTCCACCTGGCGTTCTTGCTGGCTGGTATCGCGCGCGAGCACGTCGGAACTGCGCCGCACATCTTGAGCGTGTTCATCCACCGCCTGGGTAACTTTTTGTACGCTCCCTAGAATCTCACTGATCTCGCCGACCATCACATTCACCGCTTCAATGACGGGCTGCAACTTCTCATGCGAGGAATGGAGACGCACGCGCAAATCACCACGCTGCACCTGCTCCAAATCGAGTCGCAGCGCGACAATAGCCTCTTCCAGGGCCAGGCGTTCCGCTTCACGCTCCTTGAAGAAACGCGCATTATCTATGGCAATGGCAGCCTGGTTCGCGAACAGTTCGATGATCTCTATGTTTTCCTCGCTGGGTATCTTGCCATCCGCCGGGTCATCCAGAGACAGGAAACCCAGAATTTTCTTCATGCGCAGGCTAAACAGTGGAACAATCAGCGCATCTTCAGGATGCCAGCCGCCCGGTTCATAGTCATCCAGCGTTTTATCAATACCCCCCACAATATCAGCAAAAGCTCCCGCGTGTTCATGAGAAATAAAATAGCTCTGGCTAATCTTAAATTCTGGTCGCATAAAACGCATCATTTGCTCAACTGTGACAGGATGCTCGCGCACGATGCGTCTCCCCTCCTCCGTAGCACCCGCAAAAGCGACCGGCGCTAGATAATCATGCTTCTCCTCAAGCAGATTTATCACCGCGATACGGAAACCCGTGCAGGCGCTGATGACGGTGACAATGCGCTGCAGCACCTCGTCAAGCCCCATTTCCGCTCTTAAAACGTTGCCCAGACGAATCAGCTCTTTGATTTGACGCGCGCGCCGCGGACTCTCTATGCTATGAGGATACGTTATGGCGGGTATTTGCAGGGCCAGGTCATCAGCTGTGTCGGGAATGACCGGCATGCCTGCCGCCTGTTCGCGTTCCCACTGCGCGCGCTCGGCGGATGATCGAAAACGCACCCGCAATGGGACAAACCAGTTCTGCTGCTTTCCTTCCGACATTATGTACCTCATTTCTTGTTTTCTGAAGCGCCTGCATTCGTTGAGCATAACACAGGCAATTCTTGTATACAAGAAAAGTAGGAGAAAAAGCATAATTCTATGTTACAGATATCTTGCGCGCATCGTTATAGTAATTAGGAGAGGCACGAGGCTCTCCTCGAAAAGCATTCTCTGGTAGTGCATCAAGTAGTGCGATCTTGTAGCGCGACAAATGTAGAGAAGTGTCGTAATATTTGAACCGAACTAATGCGGGGAGTCAAGCAATTGACTCCCTCTTTTGTTCTATTGTAGGCCTGGCGCTTGTGAAGAGGAATTTTTCCTGGCGGTACTGTGTTCTAAAAGATGGACAGAAAAACACCTCTTATGTTATACTACTTTGCGACACGATGCGGGCCGGTCTGCTGCGCATTCGGTTATAAAAGCTACGAGAATTAGATAGACAGAAGATAGACGAAAGGGGTCTTATATCAATGGCAAAAAAGGGTGAACTTTCAAAAACAGCACGCGCATCGATGGCCAATCGTGAAGAAATCAACCACATGACCAGCCGCATCTGCGTAAAATGCGGCGAACCCATCATGCTGAAAGAACTCCAGCCCGTGAAGGTGCTTGGAAAAGGCATGGTTTTTTATCATAAATCCCATTACAACGTTCAGTAAATAAACATGCGTGTAGCCTTTCAGGGCGAGCGCGGCGCGTTCGGGGATGAGGCGGTCAGTGATTACTTTGGCAGGCAGACACCTGGTAGGGATACTGCACTGAGCGCACAATCGGTGCCATACCGCTCCTTTGCTGATGTTTTCCACGCGGTTGCCTCTGGCGAAGTGGAGTCTGGCCTTGTACCCGTTGAAAACTCACAGGCAGGCAGTATTAACGATGTCTATGATCTCCTGCGCCAGTACGATTTGTTCGTCGCCGGGGAAATCAGTCATGCTGTTAATCACTGCCTGCTCTGTTTACCCGGACAGCAAATCGGCGACATCAAACGGGTCATCTCCCATCCACAGGCGCTGGCGCAGAGCGATGTCTATCTGCGTGAACTCGGCGCAGAAATCGTCGCCACCTATGATACGGCGGGCAGCGCGAAGATGATTCGCGAAGAACAACTGCAGGGTGTGGCGGCTGTTGCCAGCGCGAGCGCGGCGGAACTCTACGAATTGACGATCCTGGCCCAGGACATTCAGACCATCAAGGGCAACTTTACCCGCTTCATCGTACTAAGTCGCGAGCCTGCGCCACGAGCTGATGGCGAGGCGAAAACCATGCTGGTGATGGCAACAGCCCACCAGCCCGGCTCGCTGCATAAATGCCTGGGTGTGCTGGCCGTCCAGAACATCAACCTGCTCAAGCTCGAATCGCGCCCTTCGCGCCAGCGTATCTGGGAATACGTCTTCTATCTCGACTTTGAGGGGCACCGCGACGACCCGCATGTACGCACCGCTCTGGCGGACCTGGCCAGCTTTACGACATTCTGCAAAGTGCTGGGCTCGTTTGCGAAGAATACATAAAATTGTAGGGACGCGATGAATCGCGTCCCTACAACGGTTGTTACCGTTTAATTTTCAACGTTTTGACGAAATTCTCCGCCAGCATTTCATAAGCCGCGCCATGATACTCCTCCACGCGGCCAGCGTCACACAACGTGGTTAAGCCTGGATCGATGGGCAGTTGCGCCAGCAGAGGCGCGTTCGTCATATCGACCAGTTCGGGACCGTTGCTAGATCCGAATATTTCGTAGCGTTCGCCGTTGGGAGCATCAAAGTACGCCATGTTCTCCACTACGCCCACGATGATCCCTTTGAGCTGCTGCACCATATTGATACACTTCTTCACCACCATCGTAGCCAGCAACTGCGGCGACGAGACTATAATTATGCCATCCACCGGCAGCGACTGCAAGACGGTCATCGGCGCATCCGAGGTTCCCGGAGGCAGGTCAACCAGCAGGTAATCAAGCTGGCCCCAGTCCACATCGCTGTAGAATTGCTTGATGGCGCTGGAAACCATTGGCCCGCGCCATACGACGGGCTGGCTCTCTTCCTCAAGGAACATATTCATCGACATGACCCTGATGCCGCCTCTGCTGGTCAACGGTTCAATACCGCCGCTCGCGGACTTCATAGGCTGGCCCTTCGTGCCAAACATACGCGCGATACTGGGACCGGTGATATCACCATCCAGGATACCGACGCGCAGTCCCTGGCGCCGCAGCGAAACCGCCAGCAAACCGGTCACAAGCGACTTCCCCACGCCGCCTTTGCCGCTCATCACCGCGATGACCTGTTTGATGCTTCCATCCTTGCCAGCAGGAGCCA
>DATGGW010000273.1:0-25454 GCA_035308345.1 Ktedonobacteraceae bacterium
CTCGTCATCACACTGTTCACCGGCTTTATCGTCATTCCCCTGGCAACCGGCAACCATAATGCCTTTGACCTTTTCCAGTCCGGCCCCAACTATGTGCAGAGCAACGCCACAAACTTCAACCAGGGCCTGATCGCCCAGGCAGCCACCGCGTCCGCCTGCGTACACCTGGATGGCTGCCAGCCTGGCTCTACCAACAATGGCATAGTTTATAACGGCTCCGGCGTCACTCCCGATCATTTTGCTTTCGGGCAATGCACCTACTTCGCCGACCTGGAATATCACTACAGATCCGGCTACTGGGTAAACTGGATCGGCGATGCCTGGCAATGGGCCTATGGAGCCAAAGCCGCCGGGTGGATTGTTTCCACTACACCGCATGTACCCTCGATCATCGTGCTGCAGCCCTATGTACAGGGAGCAAGCTATTTCGGGCATGTCGCCGTCGTCGAAAGCATCAACTCTGATGGCAGCGTCTACACCAGCAACTATAACTGGTACGCCAACGGCGGCTGGGACAGGCTCTCCTACTGGACGTTCAGACCTGGCCCGGGTGTGGTGTTTGTGTGGCACCCGTAAGCGGGGAAAGTATGAGGATACTTAATCCTATTTGCTTTTCTCTATTCTACAGTGTATGCTATATCAAGGTGACGTAACATCTACGCGTTAGTAGTGTAATATCAACTTCTAGCTCCGAAGTTAGTGGTAGTTTGTCCTCACGTTGCGCTAATTAAGGGGAGATTCTTAAGTTCCTGTAAAGCCGTTATGACATTTTCTGAACCTGTTCTGTTTAAATGGCTTTTATGGGTCAAAATAGACATACTTTTTCCCTGAAGATTTTTCCCTAGGATTTTTTCCGAGTAAGCAGGTGTAGTATGTTTGCGATTCCTAACCAAGGGTCATCTCAAGCGTTTGATGTATTATCAACTTCTGATACACATACAAATGTTTCATCTAAATACCTTGCGCTCGGCTGGTATAAAATTGATAGAATTCATGAATCTGAACCAGCTTGTATAATTTTTGCAAGACATATCAAAACAAATGAAAGTATCGTATTAAAACTTCTCATCGAGTTCAAGGACATTCGTTACAGCCTGACAACAGTGGGCGAACGGCAGCAATGCCAGGTTGAGGCATTACGGTGGAATAGATTATTTACTCCGAGCGTTTATATCGGGTTAGTACATATCTCTGAAGTAGATTTGAATCAAAAGAAGCTTGAAATCGACGAAGTTATTAAAGATCCTGCTATAGAGAGCTTATCTCCTGACAAAGAGTACGCCTTGCTGATGCGTCCCTTACCACATAGTAGACGATTAGATTACCTTCTCATTGAGCCAGAAGAATCCCTTGAACTCCTTCTACATATTTTAATTCGTTATATAGGACGTATTCATATCGATCTTTCGCCACTATCCCTCCTTCCAGAAGAAGCAAAACGATGGGGAAGCTGTGAGTGGTTACAGAATAAACTTGACCACAATTTGGTATTTTTGGACCAAATATTAGCAGCCGATCGGTATGGCCAATATGATAACTATTACTGGTTGAAAGATAGCCTATCACAAATATTCAAGCAACTTGAGTATAAACAGTGCTTTAACCAACGCGTAGAAGAACAACGCATTAAGCGCTGTCACGCCGATATCAAAGCTCAGAATATTTGGCTCGCGCCTTTTTTACCTGATGCTTTCCACCATTACCGGTTCAAGAAGAAGCCTGAGAAATATATTTTCCTATTGGATGCTATTGATTTTAATCCCATGTATAGCAATATCGATATTTTAAGTGATCTTGCTATGCTCTTAACCGATATAGAAGCTCGTACTAATCAGCTTCCGCTTGTTAATGATCTTATAGAGAGCTACCTGAGCTTTACTAACCAGCAAGATAGGATATCCAGATTAGTATTGGCCTATTATCTTGTTGAAAAGTCAATAGTTGGATCAGCTGTAAGCATTCTATATGATAACCAGCCCATAATTGGTCAAGCCTTTTTAGAGGTCGCTAATACTCGCATGATCGATTTAGAGAATCAAATGGGTTTATACAATCATTTACCTTTTCAATCGCCGGTATTTAGCTGAGGTGCAACCACTCAGCGTGGTTGAGTAGATAGTATCCGCCATAGCGATTTTCAATTACCTCCTCGTCACCGGTATATTCTCTCAACTTCTTGCGCAGGTGATGCATGCGCTGCGTGAACACCGGCTTGCCGATGATTTTGCCCCATGCAGCTTTCATCAATTCTTCCTCGGTACACTTTTGGGGGTGTCCCAGCAGCGTTTTGATCAAATGATATTCCAGCAGTGATAATTGCAAATGTACCGGTCGTTTACCTGGCATAGCGATGAGCAGTTCTTGACTATTATTGACTGTTGCTTGAGGTTGAGGTAAAGTCGTGGATAGTTTATTTTGCTCCTGCGCTTTTTGTATGAGATAACTCAGCAATGCTGAACCTGGATAGTAAATCGGTTGTAACAGATCGTAGCGCACAATACCCTCGCTGTAGAGAATATAACGAAACTCTAAACCCAACCGATTCCAGATTTCTGGCTCGATCTGTTCAAAGGCCGACTTGTGCCTGCTTTGTTCGATAAAGTCGTAGAACATATCCCTGGTATCCTGTCCACTGGTATCTAGTGATTCTTTTACCCGCTTCCAAGTGCTGTCTAAAAACGTGCTAACACGTTCATTGACTCTTTCGATAAGCTGATCCTGATCGCTCTTTTGCAATACGGTCCAGGTTCCCTGCTTGATAGCATACTCACGCTTTAGATCGAAGGTATGAAAACAGTATTGTTGAATCAGATAGGGATGTGTTCCCGCCTGCTCGTACAACCACTCCTGTTCAGCCTCGCTGAAAATCCTGTCTCCGCCTGCGCCCCGGAACTGGCGCGCCCAATCTGCCCCAAAAGCTTCCGCTTCCTGAGCCAGGAACTGCAAGGTATCATCGTGCGTGAAGGTTTGCAGGGTCATAGTGCTAAAACGCGCTAGGTCAAGAGATACATATAGCGAGACATGATCAAATAAATCATCTATTTTTGAGGTAGGGGGTTTCTCAATAGAAAGAATAACGCCAAAATTATTAAAATCTTCCATCAATTCAACTAATAAACGTATAGCTCCAGAACTATGTAACAATGCAAGTGCTCGTTCTTGTGCTGAATGCGTCCTGCCAGGAATTCTCAATGAAGGCATATCCAGCTCTTGTAGTCGCTCGATGGTATCCAACATCACAAAGTAGCGCTCCCTGGGATTAGCGTGGGTAATGCGCTTTAATAAGTCGTATAAACCTTTTCGACCGATATATGCTACATCATTGATTTGAGTTATTGATTGTAATGCAACTATACACTGTTCAATAAAAAGGCTTTGCATTTCATCTACATCCGCAATACCCTCTAATCGAGTCAGGTTAATTTGTGTAAAGTGTACAGCATTAAGGTTGAGATATTTACCCAGATCTTCCAACTCTTTACGCCATGACCATTCCGCCGATAGTGGTCGCTGCAAATAGCGTAACAGCGTTGTCTTTCCTATCCTCGGAATACCAATAAGGATTATGGCACTTTGTCCTCCCATGACAATCTCTCGAATGTCCGCGCTTCTGCCCGACACATGACTGGTGATCGTCTCACCTGTCTCTGGCAGAAATGGATTACGCGGCGTGCGCCAGGCACGTTCAAATGGTGTTTCTAACATACAATTTTCCTCACACTGCAATGAACACATAAAAGACCTATGACACGGTAAAGAAAGAGCGATTACGGGTTAGCCAGCGGCGCACCAGTTCGATTTTGAATGAGTAAAATGGATTGGATGGAGGGCCATTCTCATCCAGGATCAGTCCCATGCGCATGCGATCAAGATAACGCCTCGCGGTAGCAGCCTGCATGCCAGACAGCCAGGCAATCTTTTTCAGTTGTATCTCTGGCTGGTTTGAAAGACTCATGAAGTCCACCATCTTCTCCAGGACTGTTAACTCTTCCCTATCCAGGAGTTCCGCTTTAAGGTAATCAAAATTCTGGGATACATTTTCCATAATGAGCTTTTCGACTACCTGGTTCAGATCTTTATCACTGATGACCTGCTTATTAACATTCAGGTTCAAATAGGTGACGATGCGCTGCCCGATCAGAGTCAAATAATAAGGATTACCGCCTGTCAGTGTCACAGCCAGCGCGACTGTGTTTGGATGTACGGCGATATTCAGATCCCGCAGAGGATCGGCTAGCAGCCGCTTCGCGCTTTCCACGTCGAGGAAATCCATTTGCACGGGCAATGCGAAACTAAACACACTGCCAAATTGCTTCGAACTGAGCGTATGGTGCGCGCTGGTGGGCAAAGCAATGATCAGGCTAAGTTGCGGTATTTCGGTCATCACCTCTCTCCAAAAAGTGAAAAAACGAAATTCCAGCACCTGCTTTTCTTTTGATTCTATGGCGCCGCCAAATTCATCCAATACAAGGATCAGACGTGAGTGAGGCATCTGCCCCAGGCAGGCTTGCAAAAGGCGCTTAAAACGCACTTGCGGATCGCTATCACGAAAATCCTCCCAGACGGGTGCACTTTGTTGGAAGTGTGCCTGGAAGGAGGAACTGACCTTTTCCGCCAGTTGCATCAAAATAACTGTTTCTGGCTGGTTGCGGTCATTTTGCAATGAGTACGATACACCCCAGCAAGGTTCATACATATAGTGTTCCAGAAAATGCTTGCACAAAGAGGATTTGCCTGAGCGACGAGGCCCGTAAAGGATCACCGCTCGCCCTTGCTCTGCATCGCATAATTCACGCTGCATCAACTTAATTTCTTCGGAACGCCCAAAGAACATATCACCACCCGCCGGACGCGAGATATCAAAAGGCCCGAGCAAGACACGCGGGCGCGGCTGCAACACACTTATTTGTTCTTCCCAGGCGAATTCTATGTTCGTCTTAGTGGAAAGGGTCCCGTGTTGCTGGCGTAACTTTTCCAGGCTCTCGCAAACTTGCCTGGGAGTTCTTGACTCATCTAGTATAACTTCTGTGACATTTTCAATCTTGTAGATTTCATTCCAGATATCGATTACTTCCTGCTCGGAATGGGCCTCGATAGTAAAGTACAGGTGATCGATGCCGGTCTTAGGATTGGTAGCTTCGGCGTTGATCGTCAACAAGTCGCATTCATGGCGACGCAGCTGCCGTGCAAGGTCAAGAATAATACCTTTGCGGTCCTGTACCACTACAGCAAATGCGACAATGAACGCTGGTGATTGCAATTGCCAGGTCATAGGTATCAGCATTGAATGCCGACCCAGAGGGCGATCAATCAAGTGAGCGCAGGTATCTCTATGCACTACCAGTTCGCCGCTGCGTTTACGTAAACGTCCCAGGATTTTAGAGTCTCTGGGATAGCTTGGACGGCACTGACCACAAAGATGCTGTCGATAGCCACCTTGCTTGTGCTGCACTATGGAGGTATCTATCATTGGCATCCACATCGCCCTACCGCGTTCGACCAGCACACGTTCTTTACGTTCCCCCATTTGCTTCATGATTTCCTGGGCCGCCCAATTGGGAGTATATTTAGTTTCTTTTTCGCTTTCAAGCAACTCCAGAAGTGTTTGTAGAGTCTCCAACCCAGCGAGTTTCAATAACAGACGCAACTCTTCATCAAGATCTTCCAGTGATAACATATAGTGATAACGACGTAGTTCCTGTTGCAACAGTTCGTACCCTCGTCGCTTCCGATTATTTTTATCGATTGATTCTTTGATGCCGTGTTTCGCTTTTTGTGTAGTAGCGTAGACCTCATATAACCAGGCTTCATTAGCCTGCGTCTGACGCGCCACTCTGATCTCGATCACATCGCCAGCCTGAAGTGTGCGATAAAGCGGCGCCTTGCGATTGTTTACAATTGCTTCCACGGTGCGTTCACCAATTTCACTGCCCAGGGTATAGGCAAAATCTAATACTGTAGCGTTGATAGGAAGCGCGATCGAAGTGTGATTTTTATCAAAGACAATAATAGGCGACCCAGACTCAGGTTTCGTAATACTTGAGATAAGAGTTTCTCTAATGGCCTGGAAAACTTTACCTGACTGGCTTTCCCAAAACTGTTCACCTGTAGGTACATTTATCTCATCAAAATCCCGGCCGTCTTTTCTGTAGAGATTGTAATACTCCGGATACAAACATCCATAACAGCCAATTGCCTGCATCAGGTGCGTGGCTATCTGTAACTGGCATACCTGCGCCCAGCCCAGTTGCAGCTCATGTTCTCGCAGATACGGGCTATCAACATTGAAGATCAGTCCCAGGGCAATATGGCTATAACCGTTATTCTTTGGATTAGCGATGTGGTCCGTAACTCGATCCTGGATATAGCCTAATTGGCTTAATGCACCAAATGCTGCATAACAATCTTGCACAGTTGATACAATTACATCATAGGTAACCAGATCAAAGCCAGTTAATCGGGCTTTTTCTGATGTGGTTGTTGTATGCGCATCCTGCACGCGACGTTTCAAGCCTGTCACACCACATGGCGTATAAATGACGACGGTTGGCTTCCCGGTTATTTCACGATATGTAACTGCCAAAACTCGTTGCATTTCTTCTAGCGCATTTCTATCCTGCTGTAAAATGCGTTCATATTCTTGTTTATCCTCCTGAAAAATAGCCGGATTGCGCAATTGCTCAAGCGCATCTTCGATTTCACGCTTGAAGTACCACATACCCAGCCGCTTGCCGATGTTCAACAAGCTATTTCCAACGCGCTCAATGCGCCATAGTTCGTGCCCAGTATGCGCTCGCTCATTACTTTGCTGGTACAGGCTCTTGAGCCACCGAAAGTAGGTGGCAACGGCGATAAGCAACGCACCCAGGTCTTCATAAGGAGGCGTCAATAACGGTGGCAGTTTTTCATCCTCGATAGCGCGTCCATACATTTCAGCAGTATCAAAGTGATTAAGAACCTCTTCAATACCTTCGAATTGCGTTGCTCGCAACTGTTGTTTATCATATGCCTTCAAATGCCCAGCCATCACAACCGGAAAGGATAAACCCCAGGAACGCAGCAGGTCGCCCACACCTTGCGCATCATACTTGACCCCCAACACATACTCATACTGCGATCCCCTGGCTCTATCTGCCAGTTCTTGGATGAGATTCATCCACTCTACCGGAATCTCTGTCGGTGTCGGCTTCCAGGGAGCAAGATCGATCTTCACATTTGCCATAATAATTACTTCTCTCGTATGTCAAGTAAAGTTTCAGACTTTGAAAACGATATCTTTCCTTGAAGTATACAACCTTCCCTTTGGCAATATCAAGCAAAAGATAATTACATAATATAATTATTATGATAACCGCACTGCTCAATCCCACTTTTCTGCTTTATCATACTAGATATTTCCAATTCTTGTCCGTCAAATTTTTAGACTACGCCTATCATTATATTGAGATCACCCTAATAAAGAGGCGCCAACATTAATATATGAAATACATCACGGTTTCTTATGGATGAAGAATTAGAACAGAATATTATTGAAAATAAGATATTTACATGCTATAAATCATTATGACGTAATTTTTCTATGTGAGTTTTTAAGTTCGCGATCACAAGGAGATCAATAATGGTAGAACTGCCGTATGGAGTGGGCGCTGATGATAGCGATCCTGATCCTCAAGAAACCTTAGTGCGGTATAATAATTTCATTGTTGCTCTCGTAGAACAGTTGGCGCTTAGAAGCTCGAATCTGGCTCGGCCAGAGGTGCTTGACCTGGAGATTGATGAGATTGCGCAGAGAGTGCGTATCAAGCTCTGGCATGCCCTCGAGGATAAGTATATCGAGCATCCCAAAGCGTACATCAGAACCATGGTGCGTAATGAATTTAATGACCTGGCTCGTAAACGCAAGCCGCCGTTACCGCTAATAACCGATGATGACGGTGAGCTGTTTATGGGCGATGTGAAGGTGGCTGAAAACCCAGGTATGGCCGACCCGGCAGATGAGTTCGAGGAAAGTGAAAGTCTGAGGGAGTTAATGGACACAACTGCTTCAGCCGTCGAAAAGCTATCTCCACGCCAGCAATTCGCCATTGGGTGCGCGCTTTTCGAGCAGGTCGACGAGCGACTCCAGCTCATCGAGGCATTTCAGAAACGCCATATCGACATTGTGTCGCATGTATGGCCGGAGGATAAGAACGATAAGAGGCTGCTGAAAGCATCAGTGTCTCCCGCTCGTCACAAATTGGCGGAGAGTCTGAGTCTCGATCTGGATGCCTACAAAAAGAAAGCTTAGCGTAGTTGAAATAGGCAGGGAGAATTCCTCCCTGCTATTTTTTCTCCGCATCTATACCATGGGGATATGATCCATGTGTTGCTTGCTCAGTTCTTCACGCGCACTGCGGCGGGACTGAAGACGCTTGATAGCGCTGCCGATGCGCTTGATGCCCTCCTCGATATGTTCCTCTTCGGGAAAAGCATAGCTCAAGCGAAAATGCTGCTGGCCGCCGCCATCAACGTGGAATGGTTCTCCAATGACGAAAGCTACTCGCTCGCTGGCGGCTTCGCGCAAGAGAGCACGCGCGCGCAGATCACCGGGCAGACGGCACCACAGGTGAAAGCCGCCAACCGGCCTGTTCACACGCACCTCGCGCGGCCAGTGGGCGGCTATCGCCTGGAGCATCAGGTCGCGTTTACGCCGGTATACCTGGCGTAATAAAGCCAGGTGATCATCTAGCAAATCACGCCTCATGACTTCTGATACAGCCCATTGACCTATGGCATTGGTATTCAAGTCAAAGACCTGTTTATGCAGCGTCAAGCGCTCTATCATGGGTTCTGGCGCTGCCAACCAGGCAACACGCAGGCCAGGGGCCAGTATTTTCGAGCAGGTGCTGAGGTAGAGCACCTGCTCCCCCGTATCCATAGCCTTTAAGGGTGGAGGCTGTTTTCCCTCGAAGTACATTTCACCATACGGGTCATCCTCTAAGATGGGTGTTTGATAGCGCCTGGCAAGCACGAGCAGGCGGCGGCGGCGTTCTGGTGACATGACCGCGCCCGTGGGATTCTGGAAGGTGGGCTGCGTGTATATCAACCGGGGCCGGTGACGCACCAGGATCGACTCCAACAAATCGACGCGCATGCCCTCGCTATCGGTGGGTACACCGATGACACGAGCGTTCAAGGCGCGAAACGTTTGAATTGCTCCCAGGTATGTCGGCACTTCAACTACTACCTCATCGCCGGGGCTGAGCAAGAAGCGGCCAACCAGCCCTATGCCTTGAGTCGAGCCGGAAAGAATCAGGATATGCGGCGTATCGACGACTACTCCGCGCGCGCGCATGCGCACAGCAATACTTCTGCGTAAGCTTTGTAGTCCCTCGACCGGGCAGTAGCCAAGCGCGGCCTGCCTGGCTCCCAGCAGTTCATCTGCGAACACCGAAAGCAGCATTTCAGCAGGCAGTAGATCAGTCGCGGGCGTGCCAGGCGCGAGCGAGATGATCTCTTTATGATCGCTCATGGAGGCCAGTTCGCTCAGCAAATGAGCATCAGGACCTAATGCCTCGCGCTCACCTGCCGGGAGACCAAGCAGCCAGGAAGCAGTTTCATGTTCATACGCATCTACGTCATAGGGGTAATGGCTCCGGCGCACCAACGTCCCACGCCCGACATGCCCTTCAATCAAGCCCTCGCTGGCAAGCTCGTTATACGCGTTCATCACCGTTGTGCGATTGACGCCCAGTTCGCTGGCCAGCGCGCGCTCCGTGGGTAGTCGTACCCCTTCGGCAAGCTCGCCGGATAAGATCGATTCGCGCAAGCTCTGGCAAATCTGCCGGTATAAAGGTATCCCACTATCACGATCCAGGGAAATCAAGCTGGAAATAGGAGCAGTAAATACCGGTCGCGGCTCTGCCGAAGATGCATATTGTCTCATATTTTTCTCCTCATTGGCTCATACCAATGTAAGTATAACCTATTTTTTAAGCAATAGCTATGGTCAATTGGTAGGTAAGATTTTGAGCCAATTATTGAGTAGTGTATCCGGGTTTGTAGTAAAGCTCAGCAGCGAGCGTCACCATGTTCGCCGACTTGAGTAGCTCATCTACACCGTGACGCTCGAGGCTGCACGCGATGCTTGACAGAGAACCGCGAAATTTTTGAAGGACAGGCCACCGGGTTAGGAAGGCACCTTTCAGCACATGTGTCCCTCAGCTTGAGCAGCTGCGCTTGCTCTTATGTCCGCTCCTGCGTTAGAACCATTCCCAGAAGCGAGAGCGAACTGGATTTCCAACCGCTTCCCTACTGGGAAAGGATAGACCTGGCTTATCGCATGAACCCAGGAAACAGGAAGTAATAGAGGAGCCCAACGATGATGAGCCACGCCAGCAGGATCAGCGTCCATCCCATGTTATGGCGAATAACCTGGCCCTCCTTACGCACGTAGCTGGTGGTAGAAACACCCACGCTCGTCGTCTGTGGGGCTACAGGCTTCCCTACCTCTGCTCCTGTCGAGTTCAATGAGGGTAGTAACAACACGGGGAAACCCAGCAGCCTGCCCACCTGAACCTGGACCAGGCCAAACAAACTGTTGGTGGAGGTATTACTGCCCGAAAGTGCCACGCCGATCCACCCCAGAATGGGGGCGAGCAGGATGAAAGCGGGGCCTACTTTCGAAAAGCCGTATGCCAGCGAGGCTGCCATACCAGAGTAGTTGAATACGAACGCCAGGCCGAAGATGAAGACGCCGACCAGCAGCGCTCCCCACATCTGGCGGAAGGTCTCCCGAAACACCTGTCCCAGAATCGCAGCGCTGGGGCGGATAAAAAGCAACATCACCAGCCAGGAGCCCAGGATGGAGGTTCCGGCAATGAAAGGCGTGAAGGCATAGGCGACAGACGTGACCTTATGGCTTATGGAAGAGATGGCCTTTAGCGGGAAGTTGACCACAATGACCTTCGGCAGCGGAGACCATGGACCGGTCCACAGCACCACCACCACCACCAGGATCAGGAATGGTAGCAAGGCCTCAAAGATTGAATGCTGGGATGTGGGATTTTCGATTCCAGCGGTGCCCGGCGCTACCTGGTCCTCTGCGTTCAGTGGTATTCCTCCGGCGCTCAGCGCAACCTGGGTCTCTGCGTTCAGTGGTATTCCTCCATAGCCCAGTACCGTCTTCGGACGCCAGAATCTCAGCAACAGGAGTAGAGCGCCAAATGAGACCAGCGCACCGACGATGTCAGGGAGATAGGGGCCCAGAAATTGCGAGACTGGAAACTGACCCAGAATATAGGCCAATGACCCCACTACTGCTAGCGGCCAGCCGTCGCGAAATCCCTTGCGGCCGGTTACCAGGTAGATCAGCACCCACGGGGGCAGCAGCGCCAGGACTGCAACAATCTTCCCCACCGAGGCCGACAGCGATAATAGTGGCAAATTGGTCACCGCTGCCAGTGCTATAATCGGCGCCCCCAGCGCGCCGTATGAGACCGGAGCGTTGTTGGCTATCGCCGCCACCCGGATCGCATCCAATTCAATGACACCCAGAGTGATCAGGATGGGGGCGATCACCGCCCACGGATAACCGAAGCCAACTAATCCTTCCAGCAACGCGCCGAGAGCCCAGGCCAGCAAAATCGCCTGGGCACGCACATCGGCAGTGGCTCGCTCGACCAACCACAGTTTGAAGGTATCGAAGAGACCGGTCAGCTTCAGCGTGTTGAAGATAATCACGCCCCAGAAGGTGATCCAGTCCACCGCCCAGATCCCGTTAGCGCTGCCGATGAGATAAGACGTGATTCCTGCGCCTACTGGCAGGTGCCACAACGTGATGGCCACGATCAGGGTGAGAATAGATCCAATCAGCGTGGCAAGCCAGGCGGTGACGCGAAAGGCTGCCAATAGCACCAGAAGAAACACGACCGGGATGAGCGCGGCCAATACTGTCAGACCAAGATTTCCTGTTGGATTAAGTACTTGACTGAACATTGAATTCCTCCTCGTTTTTGTATCCGAGACAACAAAGATGCCTTCCCATCGATATTCTATCCCAAGTGTATTACCATTTTCCACTGGCGCTACAGCAATAACCATATCGCCAAACTCACACAAGCAAAGAAAGTCTGATTGCCGACGCCTGGTGTATATATTAGTAGGGGCACAGGCCAATAGAGGAGTTAAAGAAGGAGGACACATGGAAGACTTTGAGCAGCGCATCGCGAAGGTGCGCGATGATCGCGAGCATGGATCGCGCTGGCTGGTTCGCGAAACCATTGCTATCCTGTATGATCTGGCAACGTCGCCAACTTTAGACCAGCACGAACGCGTGCGCCAATTACAAATGGCAGGGAACGAACTGGCGCGAGCGCGTCCGGCCATGTCTGCCATTTCAGGCGCGGTGATACGCATTCTCGGAGTATCAGAAAATCCTGAGCAGGTCGCGCGCGCCGCAGAGCAACTGCTCCTGACATACGATACAGCCATAGAGCGCATCACCACATATGCTCGTCCATTCCTTACCGGCACGCTCATGACCCACAGTCTTTCTGGTACGGTTTTGGAGGCGCTGAGCGCCTGCACCGCACGGATTGAGCAGGTGATCGTGCTCGAAGGCAGGCCGCGTTATGAAGGACGTGAGGTAGCGCTGGCACTGCATAAGGCAGGCATCGCTACTACCTTGATAACCGACGCGCAGGCAGATATTTTCTTGCCTCGCTGCCAGGCTGTAGTCGTTGGAGCAGATAGCATTCTGGCAAACGGCGCTATCCTTAATAAGGCTGGCACTGCCCTGCTTGCATGGGCGGCGCGCGGACACAAAGTCTCCTTGTATGTGCTGTGCGAGACGCTCAAGATCGCCAGGTACGCGTGGACAGGGCAGCTTGCTCAACTGGAAGAGAAAGAGGCCGGGGAAGTCTGGGAGCAGCCCGGCCAGGGCATCACCATCCATAATTTCTACTTTGATCACACACCCGCCAGATTAGTTACAAAACTGATTACCGAGCAAGGAATACTGGCAAGAGGGGATATTCAGCAGGCGGCATCAAATCTAAGACATTTGTTAAAACATACCAACATAGCTCAACCGTCCTGAAATTTGGTGTTTGAGCAGAATCTGAGTATCATTTATATAAGTTTGGTGATTTTATAGTGACCACGTGGAAAAGTGAGGGGTATTTTGGATACACACCGTGAAAATGAGGATGAGCAGAAACAGCCACCCCATGAGCAAATCATGCAAGAGTTTATTGGCGGGAAAGATTTAGCTGTGCCCGGTGTGCCTGTTGTGCGCACCAACACCCCGCGCCCGCTCTCATTTGTGAGTTTGACCACGAGAAGCGAGCATGCATCAGCGCCAGAGAGCTATCCCGGCTCAACGGATTTCCCCATTGTAGCGCCCGCCGCGCCACCCTTGCCGGAAGAACTGGAGGATGGCGTTACTGGTACACAAACAGCTATTGCACCCATCCCATTGCCGGTCACCTCTGAACAACCAGCCGCGAAACCGCCAGAATTTATATGGTTATTTGAATATGGCCTGGAAATGGACAGTGACTACCTGAATAGTCCTGCAAGGCTCAACGGCCAGGCGCGTATCTACGGCCAGGCAGTCCTCAAAGGCTACCATATTGAGAGCCTGGAGTTGCAAAATGGGCAGGTCTCCGTTACTCTTGCCAAAGCTCTATCACCTGAACAGGAAGTCTGGGGCATATTGTATCGCATTCCGCGGCGCCTGGCTGAACAGAGCGGCCAGGAACCCTCGGCCCTCGACAGAGCGCATGCAGCGTATCCGTTCACAGCGACACCTGCTGTTGCGCAGGAGGTTTATCGCAAACGCCAGGTGCAATGCATCACTTACATGCTCTCGGAGGCAGCACTCAAAGATCAGGCTCGTCTTTCACCGGCTGCATTACACCTCGACCACTCATATGGGCGGCGTCTGTTCGAAATAGCCAGGCGACAGCAATTGCCAGAGACATACCTGGAGGAACTGGCAAGACTGGTCAAACAGGATACAGCAGCGCCGTCAAGCGCCGCACCACTGCGAGCAGAGCAGAACACCGAGCCACTGCCGGTTATCCCTAGAAGTCCCCTTTTAGAGGCAGTTCCCGGCAGCACGCAGCGCGCTGAGCGCACCCAGACTTCTAATGGCTGGTTTTTCGCGCTGGCTTTTTACTTTGTGGGCCTACTCATGGCGACGCTCGCGCTAGCGGTTATACAAGCCCTGGGATACTGGGAGCAGGTGTTCAACGCCAGCTTCACTCCATTGGGCGCGCCCTGGTATACACTGCTCTACGGGCTGCTAGGCGGCTGTATCAGCGGTATTATGACGCTTGGACGCAGCACAAGGCCAACGCTGCCAGGTTATGTCATCCTGACGTGGTTTACACGGCCTTATCTGGGCGCGGTGCTGGCTGCTCTGGCCTATCTTGTATTGTCCAGCGGTCTTTTTGCGCTCAGCATCGTTCCAGAGCAACGTTACGCCATTTTCTCACTGGTCGGAGCCATCGCGGGACTATGCGAAGGATGGCTGCTTTTCAGAGGAAAATAGTTGCGAAGACAAGTCAAGTCTTTTGCTGAGCTTGTATGAGGTCATAGAAGTGTGTACAATGTGCATGAATAGCGCATCGCATAGATATTTCTCTACAGAGTCTCCAGTTTGCAGTATCCATACAGGTATTACTACTGAGTGGGAGGAAAACAGATGCCAACCTACATTAGCCTGGTCAACCTCACCGAGCAAGGGATCAAAGAAGTCAAGCATGCGCCTGAACGGCTGCGATTTTTCGATGAAGCGGCGAAAGAAGCCGGTGGAAAGCTAATCGGCTTCTATCTCGTGATGGGGCAATACGATTATGTCGTGATTACTGAAGCTCCCGATGACCAGACGGCGGCCCGCCTCATCCTCGGCACCATCGCACAGGGCAGCGTGCGCACCCAAACGATGCGCGCATTCCCGCGCGAGGAGTTTGAAAGCATTGCCAGGGGTATGTAAGAATGTTACGAGGGCGACCGCAAGGGTCTCCTCGTACCTTTTCTACATATCATCTACCGGGAAGATTGCGCGCACCAGGCGTTCGGGGTCGTGACGGGCCAGCCTATCTCCCTCGAGATTCAGGTGCTCGATTACCACGTTTGGCACCAACCGTGCCAGCTGCACGCGATCCACAATGACCGGTTCGCTCTTCTCCTCCGCATACATAGTTAAGACCTCCGGTAGGAATGGGCCATCATTGACGATCACACGATCGACACGCCCGACAAGGTAACGATGAATCTGCTTCACGAAGTCAGAGGCTTTATATCCATCGGTTTCCCCGTGCTTGGTCATCAGATTGCAAACGTAGACCTTCTCTGCTTCTGATTCGCGCACGGCGCGCGCAATATCACGCACCAGCAGGTTTGGCAACAGACTGGTAAACAAATCTCCAGGCCCGATAATAATTGTATCGGCGCGTCTGATTGCCCGCACCGCCTGCGCGCAGGCAGGTACATCTTCCGGATCCAACCGTACGTTTACGATCGGCGATAACTCTCCAGTATTCTTCCTGCCGCGCGTGTCGATCTCGGTCTCATCACGGATGATGCTGCCATCTGCCAGGTCAGCGCAAATCACGGTCTGCGTCAACGTTACAGGAATGACACGCCCGGAACTATTCAAGAGCTCCTGCGCGTCTTCGAGGGCAAGCAGGAGGTCATCATTATTGATATCCTGCAGCCCCTTGATGATGAGGTTGCCCAGGCTATGACCTCCCACACCTCTCTCCTTCACATCCACATCGTTGGATTGCTCGAAACGATGCATAAAGATTTCTCGCCACAACGCGCCATTGTGGGCTAATGCCACCAGCGACATGCGCAAATCCCCCAGCGGCAACTGGCGGCGAAACTCGTCCATCAACCTGCGCGAACTGCCCCCGCTGTCTGACATGGTGACAATCGCGCTGATGTTAAAAGGGTACTTTTTCAGATGTGAAAGAAGGGCAAACGTGCCGGTGCCTCCCCCGATGGTGACAACCCGGCGTCCTGCAAATTGATCTCCTGCGCGATGGTATCCTTGCACGTTGCTTCTCCTACTGCTCATCTCAGGTTCGTCGCTCACAATACATTTCCTCTTCCTACATATATATGCCTCATCCGCTTGTCGAGGCAGGAGCAAGACAGCGGAACACTACGGCACGGCATCAATACAATAGCATCTTCAACAAAGTCTATCATGCCTATTTAACACACGCAAGCAAACTATCCTGGGACCCTTGAAAATTGAGGGCAAACCCCCTTGACAAATAACGATATATCGTTATAATATATCGTAGATAACGATATATCGTTACCGATGCAGAAAGGAGCATCATACATGTTTGGCAACCGTTTTGCCTATGAATCTCAGGGAAATAGCGAAGAGGGATGGGTCCCCCCCTGGCAACGACAGCGAGGCCATGGCCCACAGTTCTTCGGTGGGCGTCACATACACGGACCATTTGGTCACCATCGAGGAGCGTGGGGGAATGATTGGACGCCCCCCTGGTTACACAGGGAGTGGCATGGCCCACATTTCTTCGCGATGCGACGTGGTCGCGGTCCGTTCGGCCCCGGTGGCCCCTTTGGTCCGGGAGGACCATTTGGCCCAGGAAGAGAAGGCGGGCGCTTTTTCGGACGCGGCGATATGAAGTTTGCCCTGCTTGAGCTGCTGCAAGAGCGGCCTATGCATGGCTATGAAATGATCAAGGCTTTGGAAGAGCGTTCCGGCGGGTTTTATACACCCAGCCCTGGTTCGATCTACCCCACTTTACAAATGCTGGAAGAAGGTGGCTATGTCACCGGCAATGAAGTCGAGGGGAAAAAAGTCTACACCATCAGTGACGCGGGCCGCGCGTTACTCGCGCAGCGTCCAGGAGGCGGGGAGGGCTTTGCAGGTCCACCCTGGATGCACCGGCATGGACCTGGAGGCCACGTTACGCGACCAGAAATGCATTTGCTGAGAAGCGAAGCTATGGAAGTCGCGCGTCTATTCGCCATCGCAGGCCGCGCATCCATCAACGACCCCGAACGCCTGGCGCGCCTGCGTGGTATCATCGAGCGTACACGCGGCGAATTGACCTCGTTGATCTCTAGCGAGCCGTCCACGCAGGGACAGGCCGCTCCCAATCAGCCTGCAACACCCACCGTAGACCAGGCATAGTTGTAGAAGCCAGATTGATCGCGCCCGCGCGGGGGAAGGCCCCACTATCGGGCGCGATCAATCTGGCCCTTACCTTACCCCCCAATTGCCTTATTCAACGAACAAATTCCATCTTTTGACGAAGAAATGTGTTATCCTTAAATATATGAATTTTACAAGGGGGAATATTCATTCATGCCAGAGCCAACGGAATTTGATCGCACAATGCGTCGCATTCGCTTGATGATCGAAGAGGGGCAGGCTGATGCCGCGCTGGCGCAACTGGACGCCATCCATACTGATGACTCCCGCAAGCAGCAGGAAATCACTTACACTTACGCCTGGTATTATACCCGCAAAGAGCTTTGGAGTCAGACCGTCCATTATCTCTCACTACTCAATGATGCTCGCTCCATCGAGGACGATTGGAATGATGCCGATCATACAGATCGCGAACGCCGCGCTTTTTATCTTCTCTGGCTTGGTGTCGTCGCCGTGGAGCTATCGCGCTACGAGGATGCCTCTCAGCACTTCACGCAATGCCTGAAAGTTCTTGAGATGCGGCGCATGCATCTACCAAAAGTGCGCATCAAGGCGCTTTACAGTCTGGGACTGACTTGCATGATGTCCGGCTTTTACGCAGTTGCCATCCAGCATTACGAGGAAGCGCTGAAAGTCTTCTCAAAAGAGAAGCTGCAAGACCAGCTCAAGAAGGATCTGGCAGACATCCATTACAGACTGAGTGACGCTTACCGTCTTTCAGGAGACTTCGACCACGCGCGAACCCATGGCATCATGGCTTTACACATATATGAAGACTTCCCCGATCGCTATTATGTGGGCCGCGTCTATAACCTGCTTGGCAGGATTGCTTTCCAGGCGGGCGAAAACCAGTTGGCGGCTGAACAGTATCTGGCATCGCTTTCTCTTGCCACCCTGGAGAACAGGGCGGGAATGCAGTTGATCAACTTCGTGGCTATGGCGGATTTGCGCCTGTCCGAGAACAGCCTGGAGGATGCGCAGCGATATTGTGGGCATGCCCTGGAGGCATCAGCACAATTGCAGGACGATCACCATCTCTGCGGCATGATGTACCTGGTGAGTGGTAAGGTTGCGCAGGAAAAGGCGAAACAGGCGCACGGGCAGGAAGCATGTTACCTGCTGCTCGAAGCATTGGATGTTTATAAGAAAGCAGCGGAGCACCTGGCGCAGACGCGGGCTACCAGCCATCTGTCTGAATTATATGGACGGCGCGCGGAAGTGCATGAAGCTCTCAACCAGTCTGAAGAAGCCCTGGCTTGCTGGAAATCAGCTTTCGATGTTGTTACCACTGCCAGAGGCGCGGGATGGTACGAGTAATCCGATCTTCTCTTGCAGCTCATTCGCCACGCTGTAAGGGTCGCGTGCTCGAGAGGTGATATCCTCTACCAGCTTGCGCCACTCTTCTTCGGTCATTGCTTGCTGCAAAGCTTTCAGCATGGCATGCACCAGCAGCGCCTGCACTTCGCTGCGCACCTGCCGCTGCGCGCGTTGCGAGAGCATCCCACTCTCCACCAGGTATGCGTAGTGTTGTTGAACAGCGTCTACTAATTGCGTGATGCCCTGATCTTTGATAGCGGCGGTTTTGAGCACGGGGATTCGCCAGTATGGTTTCGATTTATCATGCTGGCGGCGCATAGGATCAAGGCTAAGCAGCATCGCCAGTTCCGCGACGGTCTGATCCGCTCCTGGCTTGTCTGCCTTGCTCACTACGAAAATGTCGGCGATCTCCAGGATACCTGCCTTGATCGCTTGCACCTCGTCGCCCATGCCCGGCGCCGTCACCACCAGCACCGTCTGCGCGGCGCGCATCACCTCGACCTCAGCCTGCCCGGTGCCGACCGTTTCGATAATGATGGGGTCATAGCCTGCGGCGTCCATGGCGCGCACAACATCGCGCGTTGACGCCGCGAGGCCGCCCACGCTGCCCCGGCTGGCCATGCTGCGTATGAACACATTGGAATCACCCGCGAGTTCCATCATGCGAATACGATCACCCAGGATAGCGCCGCCGCTAAAGGGACTGCTGGGATCGACGGCGACCACGCCGACTTTTCGCTCGCGGCGGCGCAGTTCGCGTACCAGACGCGTCACCAGCGTGCTTTTGCCCGCGCCGGGTGCGCCCGTTACGCCGACGATATGCCCCTTGCCAGCATGCAGGTGAAGTTCAGCCAGGTAGCGGCGCGCCACCGGCGTATCATTTTCAATCAGTGTCACCATACGCGCCAGCGCGCGGCGGTCTCCATTCAGCAGGCGTTCAACTATATTTTGCAAAACTCACCTACATGTCTATACATCAGCGGTCAGGCGATCCGCCTGGATATTGGAACGCACAAAATTGATGATTTCCTCCATAGAAGTGCCAGGCCCGAAGCAGCCCTTGATGCCCAGCGCTTTAATGGCCGGTATATCTTCATCGGGCAGGATGCCACCAGCCGCGACCAGCACATCATCCACTTGACTCTCTTTTAACAGCTCCATCACCCTGGGGAAAACGGCCATGTGCGCGCCGGACAGAATGCTCAACAGAATGGCGTCTACATCTTCCTGAATGGCCGCTTCTACGATCATTTCAGGCGTCTGGCGAATCCCTGTATAAATCACCTCCATACCGGCATCACGCAGGGCGCGCGCGATTACTTTGGCTCCCCGGTCATGCCCATCCAATCCAGGCTTGGCAACTAATACACGTATCGGGCGAGTTTCATCCATCTGGTATGACTCCTTTGTCAATGCTGTCCTCCGCTAAAGCAAACGCATAGAGCGCGCGAATAGCGCGCTCCAAATCTTCATACATGCTGGTGATTTCTGCATTCCATTCTACAACGGTACCCACGCTGCTGCAAGCAGACATCAACTGCCTGGCCAGATCGATGATGGGGCGTTGCTGCGTATGCTCGCCGAGCGGAACCGGCAAATTTGCCAGCACGCGCTGCTCGATCTGCGGCTGCACCCATTTATAGGCTGTGTGCATCACGTAGACGTACTCGCATAGCAGCCGCGAATTCAGCAGCGCCAGCAAGAAATAGAGCGTATCGTCCGCTTGTTGCTCGCGCGCGTGCAGCAAATACAGCGTTTGCAAAGCGACATGTCCCTTGCTATCCAGCGTTGCTTGCAGGCGAGCTGTGCTTTTCACAACCAACAACTTGGGTGACAGGTAGCGCTGCAGCGGCTTCGTGATATTTTCACGCTCTATCCACCAGCTTCCCTGAGGCGAACTGTATGGACAAATATCCACGCCGCCGCGCAGGACTGGGTAGCGCGCGGTCCCCGATGTCCCAGGGCGACCGCAAGGGTCGCCCCTACTATACTCTGTTGCCCGTTCTGCTCGTATAGTAGGGGCGACCCTTGCGGTCGCCCTGATTGTATCACCAGGGCCATCGCCCGGCATCAGATATGGGCTTTCACGGCCCAGTTCCTCGCCGCGCGAAATCGTCACAAATTCGCTCAGAGGGGCAAAATGTCGTGCTCCTGCGGGCGCGTCATCCGGGCTCGCTCGCAGCCGATTAAGCAGCGCGCCGCTTTCGCTATTCAGTAAATAGCGTAACTCAGCAGCAGGCTGGCCTAGAAAAAGCGCCTGCGCCACCTGTTGCGCGCCGCTTATAGAAGTGGTTCGCCAGCGCTCGCGCGCCCACGATACCTGGTGCGCGCTTTTCGCAGGTATATTCTGCGCGATCAACACGACCGCGCCAACCTCAGCCGCGAAGACTCCCGACAGGTGCCACAGGTGATGCAGTGTCACTTGCTTGAGCAACTGCGCTCTTTCCCTGGCCGCGTTCAACCGCGCCAACACAGGATCAGGCAGCACCAGCCCGATCCAACCGCCAGGACGAGTGACCCGCAAAGCCAGTTCGAGAAACAGTAGATAGCTATCCGCCTGCCCGCGCTGCTGGGCCATGCGATAACCGCTCAGATCATTATTTTTCGCCGCCAGGTAGGGTGGATTCGCCAGAAAGAGATCAACGCAAGGTTGCCACACAAGGGCAAGGCTATCAGCCTGGTGGATATGATAGTGTAAAGAAAGATGCAGGAGAGATGTCAGTTGCATCTCGGCCAGAAAACAGGATACGGGGTCGGGATCAAAGCCCCAGATGTTGCGCTGCATCAATTCTGCCTGCTCTGCTTGCGCAAGAAGCTTGCGCTCGCCAAATTCAAGCAAGCGGTGAGCCGCGCCTACCAGAAAATTACCGCTGCCGCAGGCTGGATCAAGCACACGCACATGGGATAAATCTGCATCAGGGGTATAGCCGCAGGCATCCAGTATATGTTCAACCAGAGAGGCAGGGGTGGAAAAATGGCCGCGTTTCTTGCGCTCCATCAAGGGCAAACCGGCTTCGTACCAGCCAATCTGCTCATCTGTAAGAACTCCCGCGTGCTGCATATGGCATTCCCCGGCCAGCAACTACCATGCAATAAGCCTTAAAGGGCTTCCTGCTCGCGCAACAACTCCAAGGCCTCGCGCGCGGCAAGGCGGCCCGCTTCTTTAATGCTCGGCGCTTTTCCCAGCCCAAGCAAAAATTCGTGCTCGAAGACACCAACTGTGAACATGCGATCATTATTGCGCCCGCTCTGCTCCAGCACGCGATAGCGCGGAAGGCTGCCGGAACGCTGCAAGACGATCTTTTGCAGCCATCCTTTGGGATTGGTATCCAGTGTTTGCCTGCTCAAGTGAGGCACAACCGGCAATACCACGCGCGCCACAAAGTCGCGCGCTGCCTCCTGCCCCTGGTCAATTAGAATAGCTCCCACAATCGCTTCCAGCACATCAGCGCACAGTGAGTCGCGCGAACGCTCGTTAAAGGTGCGCAGGTTGGCGATATCAACGCGAATAAACGAGAACAGACCAAGTTCCTGCCCGATCTTAGCCAGCACACGCCGACTGACCACCTCAGACTTCAGAGCCGTCATTTCACCTTCAGAGGCGCCGGGAAAACTGCGGTAGATATACTCAACCACGTGCGCTCCCAGAATCGCATCGCCTAGAAATTCCAGCGTATCGTAGGAATCATGGACGGCTGTTTCCGGACAGCATGAATGGTGTGTCAGCGCTCGCTCCAAAATGGTGCGATCACGAAATGTCACCTGTAAAAGTGACTCTAATGCGGCCAGCTTGTCTACGTCTTCCATAGTAGGTATTATAGCGTAGATCAGCGTGATGCGTCGAGGCTTCCGGCCATGGCGACCGCAAGGGTTCGCCACTACTATACTACGCCTTCTGCACGTTTTATGTGTATAATAGGGGCGAACCCTTGCGGTTACCTTGGAAGCCAAACTGGTACGCCAATATATCGTTACTGCCTGCTACTACTGACGAGTTCGGCATCGGGCCTGGACGCTGCGACAGTTACCTCGATTTCATCGTACTTCTTCACTTTATAAATGGCCGTCGAGACGGCCCAGCTGACGACGAAGATGCCGATGATGATGCCGCCGAGCACGCCAAAGTCCAGTCTGCTAAAGTAATTCCAGAGGCCACCACTCAACTTGAACTCCATAGCGATAATCGTGATCACTTCGATCGTTCCCACGACGAATGCCACCAGGACAGAGATCAGAGTGATATTCAGGTTGTAGTAGAGCTTGCGGATGGGTTTGACGAAAGCCCAGCCGTAGGCTCCGAGCATCAGGATGCCATCGGTCGTATCCAGCAGGCACATTCCTGCAGTGAAGAGCGCCGGGAAAATCATAATATATGCGATGGGCAGTCCTTTTCCCGCCTGCGCCGCCGCGATACCCAGCAACCCCACTTCTGTGGCCGTATCGAAGCCCAGGCCAAAGAGCACACCCACCGGGTACATCTTCCAGCTCTTATCCACTAATCTGAGCAAGGGACGGAAGAAGCGGCCCATCAGCCCGCGCTGGTTCAAAAACTCGTCCAGCGTCTTGTCGTTATACTCCTCGCCACGCCTGACCTTGTGGAAGGCCAGGAAAATCTCCCACAGCACCAGGAAGTTAATCAGCGCGATCAGGTAGAGAAAGGCGGCGGAGACGGAGGTGCCGATGAGCCCGCCCGCGCTTTTCATGGCAGGGATGGAGGTGGATACGACCGACGCGACGATAGCAATAGCGACCGTCAAGGCCACAACGATGGTAGAGTGACCGAGCGAGAAGAAGAAACCCACCGCGACGGGCCGTTTGTTCTCCTGCATAAGTTTGCGCGTCACATTATCGATGGCCGAAATATGATCGGCATCCACCGAGTGGCGCAGGCCAAACGTATAGGCCGACAGCGCTATACCTAGCAGCGCCGGATACCGCACAGAGAATCCGAGGAAAGCCACCACCCAGGTAGCAACATTGAAGATGATCAACAGAATATAGATACCGATAATCTTGCGGCGGATATCGTGAGAGCTGTCGTTAAAGACATTTCGTAGCGCGGAAATACTGAATTGACTGCTCATGAAACCTCCATACGCGGCATAACACGCACTACAACCGATGGATGCTGTACGAATACCTTTCTCAATAGAGTATACCGTACAAAGAGAGCTTATTGCAATACTTTCGCAATAACCAAATTTGACGAATGGCAAACATTCCCATCTAGATATACTTGACAAATGTTCTAATTCCGAGTATAATCTCTACGAACGTATGTTCGACTAATCGCGCTTTGCGCCGAAGGAAGTTGGGATACTCTCATGGAAGAAATTCGTTTGCGGCAGCGATCCAGGCGCGCGCAGCCGGTGCGAGTCACAGAAGATGACATGCTGAATGAGGGGGAATACGATGATTCCTGGCCGGGTCGTCTGCCCAACAGTTCGCGGCGCTACCAGGCGCTGGCAGATATAAGGGCAGAAAGCGGGCGCGAACAGGCTGATACAACCTATAGTCAAAAGCGCTCAATCGTCGAGCGTCAGAGCCTTCCACCCAGGCGCACAGCCACCCAGTCCAGCATTCCAGGGGTTCAAGGAAACAGACTACGCCCGCCTGATCGCGACGATGAGCGGACGCGCCGAACCAGTGGATTGCTGATCGGTGTGAGACGATTGCGTTTACACTGGCTGGTATTTGTCGGGGTGGCGATGTTCATCATGATAATTGGCTGGGTTGCCTTCAACGCATTTAGCAACTGGTGGCAGGTGACGCAGGACGACTGGCATTACGGGCGTCCGCGCACTTATCAAGTAAATGCAGTAGTCGGACATAATGACTCGGCGGCCAATCCGAGCCACTTTATAGCCGAGAATCTAGCTCGTCATATTTTGATAATTGAGATACCGGGCGGCGATCCCGCGAAAGCAAAGATATACTCCGGGCCAATATTGATCGGCGCTGGCCAGGACCTGACGCCTGTGACCCTGACCTTCAAGGATGTTAACGGCGATGGCAAATTAGATATGATCGTGAACGTGCAGGATTCTCATTTCGTCTTTCTCAATCAGAATGGCGAGTTTGTTGCATCCCCCGACCAGAATGGAAGCTGAACGTTGAGGCTGTATCCAGACTCCCGGGCATTTCTGCGTTGACCGCTGCGGTATGTAGGCCTACCGGCGCCAGCGTGGTTTGCGCATGCATGACTTGTGTGGAGACAGCCGGGAAGGCGCCTGCTGGAGTTGGCAGTTCATCCCAGTCCTTTTGTTCTTCCCGGTGAGAGTGAATAGCCAGGGTAGCAAATATCACTAACCAGGTGAGCAGCGCACCAAGAAGTACCCAGGCCAGAATCATTTGTGTTGGCGTTGATAGGGTAGAGATATTCATGGACACATCCTTTATGATCAATCTTGATGATTGTATTGAAATCTATGGTTGTTTCCCATCCACCTGTTGCATCATATAATCAGTGTAAATTGGCAAGAGATATCATATTTGGACGGGACCGCAAACGTTTATAGGAACCCAATTTTTCGCTTCCAATTGTTTGTCATTATTATAATGACGAAGGGAATTGATGAAATTAACTGTATCACCTGGTTAGTTACCCTTTCCACAGGTATTCATTAAGTAAACGCTGCTGGTGCGAAAAAAGCTTCAACGTATTACCCTATTCGTCTGCATGCATCACGTTTTCTAAGACAAGAGAACGTTGTAAGGGTCTAATTTATAGCATCCTTTTTATTTTGACTGAAACCTGACAAAGTGTATAATTTGTAGGGGCGGCTATTTTTTGTATCTATGATGGCATATAGGCTTTAGAAGCGCGAGGCAGATGCAGTGCAACGAATCAAATGGGCCTGGTTACGAGATGTATTGATTGTTGTGATTTGTATCGGTATATTATTGTGGGGAACCTTCTCATTACTGGGTATGTTCGTGCATGCCATTG
>DATGGW010000274.1:0-7600 GCA_035308345.1 Ktedonobacteraceae bacterium
GTTTGAATCTCAATACACTCGTTGGATATCATAGACAGAGAGACCTCCTTGTGAGAAAGTGTTTTTGTTACTCTCTCAGTAGAGATCTCTCTTTTCGTTTTCTGCTAGGGGCCTTTACACCTCGTTGCGCATCCCGTGGGCAATTCAAGACTTTTGATGAATAACGCTTGCTTAATTGCAATTTGTGTAAAAACTTAGATATACTTTCTTGAGGAGGGCATCTCTATATCCTTGAGCCATGTCAAATGAAATCAGGAGGACACCATGGATCAGAGAGTTGAGAAAGTAGATCGTGAGTTTAAACCGTTGGTTACTCGTGTATTGCAATGGTGGACGTGGAAGAGGGTACTCCTGGCCGCTGTGGTGGTCTTAGCGGTGTTGGAACTGGGAACTTATGCCTTCAATTGGACCTGGACGGGATTTAAAAACAACGATACGGTTTGGGACTACTTGCAATTGCTGCTTCTTCCGATTGCGCTGGCTGCTGTGCCGGTATGGTTCGCTGCGGAGGAAGAACAGCAGGGCATATGGCTGGCACAGTTGAAGAGGATACTCGTGGTGGCTGTGGTGGTCTTAGCGGTGTTGTGTATTGGAACCTACGCCTACGGCTGGACCTGGACAGGATTCCACGACCACGGGAAGCTGTGGGACTGGTTGAGTCTGCTGTTGGTGCCGGTACTTGTGGCTGTTCTGCCCATATGGGTCAGCGTGCGTCAAAGCCACCGTGGCGACGAGACCAGTAAGCAGCAGTAAGACATAGAGCGATGTAAAAGTCACACGAGGTGAGAGAGCATGGCGACCGCACGGGATCGCCACTACTATACTGACGGACCCAACAGGCAGAGGCGTGTATAGTAGGGGCGTACCCTTGCGGTCGCCCTGGGACTCATGCTTGACAAGTGCGCTTAAACTGGTTACAGTATAGGCAATACAATTACATACCTGACGTTGAGCAGGAGGAGTAAGCGCAACACTCCGCAAGAGATGGAAGATCAACCGGGCTGCAAGTCTTCCTCGGAAATGACGCGCTGAACGTCGCCTGTGAGTCTGCCTTTTCGGGTGCGCCCGTTAACGCGCTGCTTGAGGATCGATAGTCTCGTATTTGCAGGCTATGGATTAAAACAAGGTGGTACCACGAGTAAATGATGCCCTTTCTCGTCCTTGACGGGGAAGGGCTTTTTATATGGTTTGTAGGGGCCGATTTATCGCGCCCGGGCAGGAGGGGTTATGATCGAATACGAAAAAGAACTCATCGCATCGTTGCCAAAAGCCTATGAGCCGCAGGCTGTCGAGGGCAAGTGGTATCGTTTCTGGGAAGAAGGCGGCTACTTCAAGCCCAGCGGCGATACCCGCAAACCGACCTTTGTTATCAGTATGCCGCCGCCCAACGTGACGGGCGCGCTGCACCTGGGACATGCCATTACCGCGACCGTTGAAGACATTCTTATTCGCTATCATCGTATGAAAGGCGACGATACGCTGTGGGTGCCTGGCGAAGATCATGCCGGCATTGCCACGCAGAACGTAGTAGAGCGTCTGCTAGCGACCGAGGGTACCGACCGTCACGTTCTCGGACGCGAGGCGTTTATTGAACGTGTCTGGCAGTGGGTGCGCCAGTATAAGAACCGCATTCAGGACCAGCATCGTCGTCTCGGCGCATCCTGCGACTGGTCGCGCGAGCGTTTCACGCTGGACGAGGGATTGTCGAAGGCTGTGCGCGAGGTGTTCGTGCGCCTGTATGAAGAAGGGCTGATCTATCGCGGCGAGCGCATCATCAACTGGTGCCCGCGCTGCATGAGCGCCATCTCCGATCTGGAGGTGAACCATGTCGATACTCCGGGAAAGCTGACCTATGTGCGCTATCCTTTGAAGCCGCTGGAAGACGAAACAGCAACGGAATATATCAGCGTGGCAACTACGCGCCCGGAGACCATCCTGGGCGATACTGCCATCGCAGTCAATCCAAATGATGCGCGCTACAGCGAGCTGGTGGGGCGCATCGCTATCCTGCCGGTCATCGGGCGCGAGATCCCCATCATCGCCGATGAAGTGGTGGACGCCAGCTTTGGCACCGGCGCGGTCAAAGTGACGCCCGCGCACGACCCGACCGACTTCGAAATCGGCGTGCGCCACAACTTGCCGCGCGTGCAGGTGATCGGCTTTGACGCGAAAATGACGCAAGAAGCTGGTCCTTATGCCGGACAGGATCGCTTTGAGGCGCGCAAAAACCTGGTGGAGGAGCTTCAGCAACTCGGTCTGATCGTGAAAATCGAGGATTACATGGTGCCGCTTGGCCACTGTGATCGCTGCGATACGATCATTGAGCCGCTCATCTCAAAGCAATGGTTCGTGCGTATGCTGCCGCTTGCTACGCCCGCCATGGGCGCGGTCAAATATGGCCTGATGCGGGTCGTGCCCGAACGCTTCAATAAGGTCTATATGGACTGGCTCGAAAACATCCATGACTGGTGTATCTCACGCCAACTGTGGTGGGGACATCGCATTCCCATCTGGTACTGCGACACCTGCGGCCAGATGACCGCCAGCCGCGTGGATATCAGCGCCTGCTCGCATTGCGACAGCGTGAATATTCACCAGGACGAGGATGTGCTCGATACGTGGTTCAGTTCGTGGTTATGGCCGTTCAGCACGCTGGGCTGGCCTGAAGACACGCCTGATCTCCATCGCTACTATCCGACCTCGGTGCTGGAGACGGGTTACGATATCATCTTCTTCTGGGTGGTGCGTATGGCAATGGCCGGTATGCATTTCCTGGGTACTGCGCCATTCCATACCATCTACCTGCATGGCCTGGTGCGCGATGCCAATGGCGAGAAGATGAGCAAGTCAAAAAATAACGTGATCGATCCCATCGACGTGATGGACCAGTACGGCACCGACGCGCTGCGCTTCACGCTTGCCACCAGCAGTTCGCCCGGCAACGACTCGAAGCTTGTGCCTGAGCGTATTGTGGGCAATCGCAACTTTGCCAACAAAATCTGGAACGCCTCGCGTTTCGTATTGATGACCACGGCCGGAATTGGCGGCGGCGTTCCCGGCATTGACGAAGTGCAGCCGGTAACGCTGGCAGATCGCTGGATACTCAACCGGTTAGCGAGACTCACGAGCGAAGTGACGCGCCTGATCGAGGATTTTCAACTGGGTGAGGCCGGTCGGCAGATCAACGAGTTTTTCTGGTCGGATTACTGCGACTGGTATCTCGAAATCGCCAAAGTGCAGATGCAGGGCGACGAGCAAAGCAGGCGCTCAACAGCGGGTATCCTGCGCGCTGTGCTCGATCAGAGTATGCGCCTGTTGCACCCCTTCATGCCGTTCGTCACCGAGGAGGTGTGGCAGTACCTCTATCGCGTGTGCGAGCCGGATGCCTCGCGTTGGCCTGCTCAGGCTCTTATCATTGCGCTCTGGCCGCAGGCAAACAGCGCGGCGCTTGACGACGAGGCCGAGCAGCATTTCGGTTTATTGCAGGAGGCTATTACGCGCATCCGCGATGCACGCAACCAGATGAACGTCGAACCCGCGCGGCGTGTGCCGGTGATCATAGCGGCTGGCAGCTACCTGGCGATGCTGGAAGCGCAAGCGCCGCTCATCGAGTTCCTGGCGCGCACCGAACGTCCACAGTTGCACGCGCAGCTTGCGCAGAAGCCGCAACAGTCCATGAGCTTGCTGGCCGGTTCTATCGAGATCTACCTGCCTCTGGCCGGTCTGCTCGATCCCGGCAAGGAACGGCAGCGGCTCGATAAAGAGATCACTCAGGCGCAGCAGGAGATCGCCCGTATCCAGGGCAAACTGGCGAACGAATCGTTTGTCGCGAGAGCGAAGCCTGAAGTGGTCGAACAAGAGCGCGCGAAATTGACGACCCAGGAGGAACGCCTGGGTAAGCTCAGAGAGCGCAGGGCTGAACTGGGGAGATAATTTCACTTACGCCATAATCTCCGCCGAGACTTCGCGCGAGAACTGCTCGTTGTAAAGGCGGGCGTATAGACCATTTATCGCCATCAGTTCATCGTGGTTGCCGCGCTCCACGATCTCGCCTTTGTTTACTACCAGGATGATGTCCGCCGCCAGGATGGTCGAGAGGCGGTGCGCAATCGCCAGCGTGGTGCGGTTTTTCATCAATGGCTCCAATGCATTCTGGATGAGGCGCTCGGAGTGCGTGTCAAGCGCGCTGGTGGCCTCGTCCAGGATGAGGATGCGCGGGTCCTTGAGGATGACACGCGCGATGGCAATACGCTGCTTCTCGCCTCCGGAGAGCTTATAGCCGCGCTCGCCCACAATGGTGTCGTAGCCGTCGTCAAGCTCCATGATACGATCGTGGATGGCCGCTGCTTTCGCCGCTTCGATCATCTCCTCGTCGGTGGCATCTTCGCGCGCGTACATCAGGTTTTCCCTGACCGATGCGTGGAAGAGGTAGGTTTCCTGCGTCACAACGCCAATAAATTCGCCCAGCGATTCCAGCGAGAGGTCTTTGACGTTGTAACCATCGATCTCAACGGAGCCGCTATCGGTGTCGTACAGGCGCGGCACAAGATAGGTGATGGTGGTTTTACCTGCCCCACTTGGCCCGACCAGCGCGGCCAGTTGTCCCGGCTTGATGTCGAACGAAACGTGATTGAGAGCAGGACGCAATTCCTGCTCTTCTATTGCAACGGCAACCGGCGCTGGCGAGACGATGCGTTTTACCGTTTCATCCTCTTTGTCCTGCTGCTCAGGGGCCAGCAGACCACCAGGCGCGACAGCTTCATCGCGCTTATAGATGAAAGTAACATCGTTGAAGGTAATTTCTCCGCGCACCTGGTCGGCTTTGAGATGCAGCGCATCGGGCGCATTCTGAATTTCGATGGGCATATCCAGGTACTCAAAGATGCGATCAAACAGGGCCAGCGCGCCCTGAATCTCCACCTGTAAATTGAGCAATTGTCCGATAGGGAAGAATATCCTGCTCTGAAGCGTTGTAAAAGCCACGATGCCGCCAAGCGAAATGGGCGGATTCACCGGGTTATGGATAATCTGCAAACCGGCCACCAGGTAGATCACCGCGGGAATGATCGAGAAAAAGGTGCCGATGAACATGAAGAACCAGCGACCGATCATTTGCTGGCGCACTTCCAGGTTGGTGAGCACCTGGTTTTCATCTTGAAAGCGCTTCTCAGCGTATTTCTGGCGCGCAAAAGTTTTGATAAGCAGAATACCACTGACTGAAAGCGTCTCCTGCATCATCGCGGTTAAAGATGCCAGACTTTGTTGAGTTGCCTTGCTGGTGGTGCGGCGCACGTTGCCTACTTTATAAGTAATGAAAAGGAAAATTGGCATCAGGCCAAGCGAGATCAGTGTGAGCAGCGGGCTGATTACCAGCATTGCTATAACCGTGCTGATAACTGTTGAGATGTTTGAAACAACGCTGGTAGCGGTATCGGTGACAACACTTTGCACACCACCGACATCGTTAGACAGGCGCGACTGGATTTCGCCTGTGCGCGTCGAAGTAAAGAAGCGCAGTGACATACTCTGCAAGTGGGTGTACAACTTATTGCGGAAGTCGCGCATCACATTTTGCCCAACAATGTTGTTAAGGTAGGTCTGGCCGACGCCAATAATACCCGTGATAATAGGCATGATGAACATGATGCCTACAAGGATTAAAAGCAGCCTGGCATTGCCTTTGCCGATTGCATCATCGAAGATGAACCGGATCATGAACGGGTTGACCAGCCCCAGCACGGTAGTGAGTATAATAGCGAATAGCACCAATAGTACTTGAAGTTTATAGGGGCTAAATGCTGCCGCAACGCGCCGTAATGTGCGCGAATCGGTCTTGCGTCCCCTCTTTTTTTGATCTTCGAGATAGCCGGACATGCCGCCCCGCATTCCATGAAATGCCATATTTTATATGCTCCTGAAAAAAACTTCACCCCTATAATTTGTCAATTACGATATAACGTCTCCAATAGAGTGTATACCATACTCATCTGAATTTCACTGGTCAAGTGTCGGGTTTTTCCCTGTAGATTCTGACAGGCGCAGGCGCCTTTAGATTGTACCACACCGCCTTTTACGCGTGGGAAAACTCTGTGGCCGCCCTGAAATATGTCGATAGTGCGATATGAGACGATTTTCAATAAAGGAGCCGATACATATGTATGCCAGTTCAGCGGTTGAATATAATGTAGAAGAGCATCATGCCAGGCAGGATAAGCATGTACTTGAGCCGCGTTGCTCTCCACGCATCGTCTATATCCGCGCTGCTGTCACCAACCTGGATTCTCCACTGATTCCGTTCGCCGTGTTAAAGGAAAATCCACTACCGAACTTTTACGCTGCTAGAGAAACGCGCCGCCCGCATGCCCAGGAGGTGTACGCTGCCAAGTACGTCGGAGAGATTTGGCATCAGCCCTTTGCTGAATTGACGAGCGCGCAGCGTTACTTCCTGGTTGCATGGAGCGCAGTGCCGCGCCATTCGTCGCGCATTGCGCCTGTGGCAGAACTGGCCTTCGGCATTGCAACCCCAGGACCATATTATAAAAGGTGGATTACCACCTGCGCCGTTGGCTACCAGGGAGAGCCCGTTGCGTGGTGTATTGAAGTAGATATGCTGGGAGTGCAGGAAGAGGTAATCGAGATCGTACTGACGGAGGAAGATATGTTGCGTTTGCTGCTTACGTTTTAAGCAAGCAGCATCCAACGTTGCACATAGGCCAGTTGCGCGAGGCGTTTGTAGGCCAGGCTCAGATGCGCGGCATGCCTCGCGCGTTCCTTTATATCATTCGAGAGCATCTTCTTGTATTTTTGTATACAGATCCCGACTGAGGCAAAAGCCTTTTGCAGAGGAGTCGGGTAGAAGGGATCAAAGTACATCCTGTTTGCCAGGTCTATCAGCAAGGCTATTCGCTGTTTGTCAGGAAAGCTGACAATCCAGCATGCCATTTGTATGAAGAGCAGTTCGTAGTGAATGTTGTTGATGGCCTGCTCTGACAGATCTGTATCAATCCAGGTGATTATGTTTTCGGCCGGCTTCTGGGAATCCTGCATAAGCGGCACCAGGCGCATATCGCGCCTGCGTGCATCCACGTAGCAGTGATAAGCGATTACCGCACATATGTTTTCCAGCGATCCAATCATACGCACTTCCCCTCGCGAAGCCTTTTGTGCATACACGAGTACCTTAACAAGCGCGTCCTGCACAATATCCTCGATGATTTCTTCGCGCTGTCTCGTCCATATTGACACTCGCGAGGTGCGCACCCAGAATGCAACCCGGGGTTTAAGGATAAGGTAAAGATTTTCCCAATCCTTTTCAGAGAATAACTGCTCAGACATGTCATAGCTCCTCTCAGACTGCCTAATTGTGTCAGGGCATTACAACAGCGTAAAAGCCCGCAATGACAACTTTTTGAACTGGTTCATCAGCCAAAAATAACTATGCTCACCATTGAGCGACAGGAAGGAGTTTCTATCTAAATTAAGCTGACATACATCGGTAAGAAATGGCATATTGTGATACAATAATAACAAGAAAACTTGATATCTGTCAAGTTATATGTATAACCATTTTTTATAGCAGGCATAATAAAAACGAATAGTT
>DATGGW010000275.1:0-22457 GCA_035308345.1 Ktedonobacteraceae bacterium
TTTTGTCGTTCGATACAGGTTTTCTAAAGCATCCAACTCTTCTGCTGTCGGGACGGGGATCTCTAATGGTTTTTGCATGCTCGTTCCCTCCTTCTCCCGACAGTCTACCCCATTCCCAAAAGAGTTGCTTGAATGTACTTATATATTGGTATCTCGTTACTTCTTCGCCATGACTTTCACCGTGCGAGCCTTCACATGCTCGGCTTTCGGCAGGTTCAGCGTCAGAATGCCATCAGCGTAGCTGGCTTCGGCGCGCTCGGAGTTGATCGGGGCAGGCAGGGTAAATGTCTGTTGGTACTGCCCGCTCTGGAAGCCATTCCAGTGAACCGTCGCGCCTTCCGGGGTCGTCACTTTGGTTTCCCACTTCAGCGACAGGGTATCTTGCTGCGCGGTGATCTCGACCGCTTCGGCGGTAACACCGGGCATGGGTACTTGCAAGATGAAGCCCTCTGGCGTCTCAAACAGATTTGCCGCGATGCCACGGCCGTTAAAAGTGTTCATAGTACGAGGAATAAAGCTGTCCTCAAAGAGGCGATCCATCGCATCTCGCAGGGAGATGACTTCATTGAACGGGTTGTAGCGTGTCAGGTTTGCCATAGTTGTGTTCTCCTTCTAAATTCGTTACTTTTTCCTTGAGTTTTGAAGTATGCCAGGAACTCTTCTTAAGTGAGTTCATCACTTGTTTTTCTGCTAGTAATATAAACTGCATTGTGTTAGAACAACGTAAACGAAGTATAAGAAATTTGTTAGAAAGTTTGATAGTAGGGCTATCAAACTCATGCTCTCGACGCCATTCCTCTCTTCTGGTACAATGCAGGCAAAGAAGTGAACCGATTCTAAAAGCACTTGAGGAGGGATCATCCATGCCCCAGGCGAAGATTGGTGTTATCGGCGGAAGCGGACTCTACCGCATGGAGGGGATGAACGATGTCGAGGAGGTCGCGATACACACGCCCTTTGGCGATCCGAGCGATGTCATCACCGTTGGCAAAGTCGAAGGCGTCTCAATGGCTTTTTTGCCCCGTCACGGGCGCGGGCATCGCATCTCACCAACAGAGCTTCCCGTGCGCGCCAATATCTGGGCTTTAAAAAGCCTGGGCGTCGAGTGGGTGATTTCGGTCAGCGCCGTTGGCAGCCTGCGCGAACATATCGCGCCGCGTGACCTCGTTGTTCCCGACCAGTTGTTTGATCGCACCAAAAGCCGCGTGAACACTTTCTACGACGGCGGAGTCGTCGTGCATTGCACGTTCGCCGATCCATTTTGTCCCTTGCTCAGCGCGCTTTTAGTAGAGTCGGGCCGCGAGCTGGGCAACGTCAAAGTGCATGAGGGTGGCACCTACGTGTGTATGGAAGGCCCACTCTTTTCCACCAGGGCCGAGTCGCGTACCTACCGTAGTTGGGGGATGGATATCATCGGCATGACCGCGCTGCCGGAGGCCAAGCTGGCGCGTGAGGCCGAGCTGTGTTATGCCGTCATTGCCTGCGCCACCGATTATGATAGCTGGCACGCCTCGGAAGAATCCGTCACCGTCGAAATGGTGGTCGGCAATCTCAGCGCCAACGTTGCCAACGCCCAGCGCATTCTGCGCAGCGTCGCTCAGAAGATTCCGGCTGATCGCAGCACCAATACCTGCGAATGCCCCTCGGCCCTGGCAACGGCTATCATGACGGACCACAGCAAGATTCCGCCCGAAGCCCGAGAGAAGTACGACTTGCTTATTGGAAGATATCTGTTGAACATTACCGACCAAGATCGGAAGTGATCTGTCATGCTGAGCGCAGCGAAGCATCCCGCTTGCCATGCAGAGATGCTTCGCTGCGCTTAGCATGACATTATCGACCTGATTGATAATATTCATTAGGGACGCGATTGATCGCGTCCGCCGTTCTCTGATCGTGAAAGAGCTACCCATTAGAAAAGAAAAGAGAAACAGTCGCGATGGACAATTTCCGGCCTTACGATCCGCGAGAGCCTCAACAGCAACAACAGGCTCAATGGCAGGCGCCGCAACAGCCTCAATGGCAAGAATGGCAAGCGCCGCAACAGCCCTGGTCGACGCAATATTCTCAATATCCTGGACCGATGATGGCAATGGCGCCGCAGAAGAACTGGCTCGCAACAGTGTTGCTATGCCAATTTTTAGGCACGTTAGGTGTGCATCGCTTCTATACCGGGCGTATTGTTAGCGGCATCTTCCAGTTGCTCACTTTTGGAGGCTTCGGTATCTGGACGCTCGTTGACCTGATTATGATAATCACCGGAGACTTCAAAGATAATTATGACCGTCCGCTCAGCCATCAGCCGGTAAGGGGGGGAAGTAGAAACTGGAGCACAACGGCATTATTGTGCCTGTTTCTGGGCTGGCTTGGTATACATCGCTTCTACAATGGGCGTATTGTCAGTGGCGTTTTTCAGCTGCTTACTTTCGGAGGCTTCGGCATCTGGACGCTTATTGATCTGATAATGATCTACACGGATAGCTTCACAGATGACATGGGCCTGCTTCCAACCAGGATGGAGCGCGTAAGGCCAAATATTTATATGCGCAACTCCCCTGTCAAGGATTGAAAAAAACAATTGACATCTGCCCCCCACAGGAGTACAATGAAGGTGTTCCGCAGAGAAGAATTGGAACAGGCCGGTTTTCTTCCGGTCCTGCCGATCGGCGTAATCGGGTCCTGCGCGGCAGATGTCTGTGAACCCCGCTAGGTCCGTGAGGAAGCAACGGTAAATGGACCTCTCTGGGTGCCGTAGGGCAGCCTGATTGCGCTGATCGGCAGGACCGGGCGAAAATCGGTTTTCTCTGTTCGACTGCTCATAACTCCGGCGGGGGTTCGTGGCCCGTCAACTGGCAGACAGGCGGGAGTCGCAGCATGACCTCTCAATCACTCTACCGAAAATGGCGCTCACAGACGTTTGATGACCTGGTAGGCCAGGAACCAATCATCCGCACACTCAAGAATGCTTTGAAAAGTGGCAATCTGAGTCATGCCTACCTGTTTACAGGCCCGCGTGGGACGGGCAAGACCAGCACTGCGCGTTTACTTGCCAAAACCGTCAATTGCGAGCATCCCCGCGATGGCGAGCCGTGCAACGAATGCCTGCAATGCCGCGAGATCACAGCTGGCACCTCATTTAACGTTATCGAGATTGATGCCGCCTCTAATCGTGGTATCGATAATATTCGCGAACTGCGCGACCGCGTTATGGTGCCACCTGCCAATGGGAAATATAAAGTCTACGTGCTTGACGAAGCCCACATGCTGACTACCGAAGCCTTTAACGCGCTTCTCAAAACGCTGGAAGAGCCACCTGATTACGTCATCTTCGTCCTGGCGACCACCGATGTGCATAAAATGCTGCCCACTGTGCTTTCGCGCTGCCAGCGTTTTGACTTCAAGCGCATCAATACACGCCAGATCGTCGAACACTTGCAGCATGTAGCGGAACATGAAGATGTCAAATTGGAACGCTCTGCGGCTGAGCTGATCGCCCGGGCCGCTGCAGGGGGTATGCGCGATGCCCTTAGCCTGCTCGACCAGTCCATCGCATACGCCGGCAGCGAAATTTCACTGGTGCAGGTGCAGTCCATGCTCGGCATCGCCGACCCGCGCGCCATCTCTAAATTCATCATAGCTATCGCTGAGCTTGATGGCTCTACTGTTTTGCACCTCATAAACGAACTCTCTGAGGAAGGCGCTGACCTGCGCCAGATTAATATCCAGGTCATGGAATACTGGCGCGCCTTGATGCTGACCAGGGCTGGCGCGGATACCGCCTCTATACTCGACCTGACAGAAGATGAGATAAGCGAGATCGGGCAAATAGCGCAGCGTTTTACGCTGGAGGAATTGACCGAGTGCGCGCGCATCTTCGCGCAGAATGAGCTCGCGCACAAAAACCAGGGTACACCGCAACTTGGCCTGGAACTGGCGGCGCTGGAAGCAATCGAAGCACACCGCCGCGCCCGGTCGAGACAACTCACAGTTGGATCGTCCTCTTCCAAAGTTCAATCTGCGCAACCTGCTGCCTCGCCACCGCTTCCCCCGGCTGACTATCCGGCCCGAACTGCGCAGCACTCGCAGGAAGAAATACGACCGGCGTCTACTCACCAGGAAACCCAGGTAGCGCCGCGTGATGGGCAATTGCCCTTTACCGTGCAACAGATTATTGGCGCCTGGGAGAATGTGAGAAAGCGCATGAAGCAGAAGAGCAGTATGCTGGCTGCCTATCTGGCTTATTATAAAGTCGTTGGCATCGAGGGTAGCCTGGAACATCCGGTTGTGGTCATCCAGACCGAAAAGTCCGCGCATTATAAGTATGTGAGGGACGAGAATCGCTATAAAGACCTGGAGTGGGCATTAGAGATGGAATTTGGCCTGCCCTGCAAGGTGCGGCTGCTGTCGCCCGACCAATCTCCATCACTGGCTCCTCTGCCTGACGCGGCCAGCTATTCAACGGGCGCGGCGGTGGCTCCTGAGCGGTCAGCGTATCGCGAGCCGTCACCCTCTGCAAAGCCTTCGTCACTATTACAGGAGGAGCCTGGGAACTTGCAGCCACAGCAAAACGCTTCCCCTCTTGATCTCTACGCCGATCCTACTGGTATAACGGGCGCAGCTACCCTTGCCAGAACGCACATGGTGAGAGAGAATAAGCAGGTAGTATCAAAAGAGGTTCTGGAGCAGAAGGTGCGCCATGATCCGGTTGTGCAAGAAGTCATGCGCACCTTTTCGGCCAGAATTGTGGACATTCATCCAAAGTAAGGAGCGAAAATTTCTCAATGAACATGCGTGAAATCCAGAAGATGCAGCAAAGACTCGTCAAAATGCAGGAAGAACTGGAGGCGACCCAGTTTACCGGCACCGCTGGCGGAGGCGCGGTGACGATCATCATGAGCGGTAAATTTGAAATCACGGCGGTTAAGATCGATCCCGAAGCGTTTAATGCAGAAGACATTGCCGAACTTGAGGTGATGGTGCTGGCTGCCGCTAAAGCAGCGCATGAGAAGGTGTCGGACGCCCAGCAGAAGATGAGCGGCGCGCTCACCGGGGGCATGAAAATCCCAGGATTGTTTTAACTTATGAGCAATATCGCAGCCCCGGTGGCAGCGTTAATTGAAGAATTTTCTAAATTGCCCGGCGTCGGCGTCAAGACAGCGCAGCGCCTGACGTTCTTCGTTTTGCGCAGCCCTACCGACCAGGCGCGCCGCCTGGCTGAAGCCATTATGCGCGTCAAAGAGAGCATCGTTTATTGTTCGCGCTGTTTCAACATCACTGAAACCGACCCCTGCCTGATCTGTAGCAATCCAAGCCGCGATCAGGATGTCATTTGCGTGGTCGAAGAGCCGCTCGACGTGCTGGCGCTTGAGAAGACGGGCGTCTATAAGGGTCTGTACCACGTGCTGCATGGCGCGATTTCTCCGATCGAAGGCGTAGGGCCTAAAGACCTGCGCATCGATGAACTACTGCAACGGGTGAGCAGCGGGTCTGTGCGCGAGGTCATCCTGGCGACCAATCCGAATCTGGAGGGAGAGTACACGGCGAATTACATACTGAAAGAGCTGAAGCCTTTCAACGCCCGTGTCACCGGCCTTGCGCGCGGCCTTCCCAATGGTGGAGACCTGGAATATGCCGACGAAGGCACGCTCGGCCGCGCCCTCGAAGGACGGCGCGATTTTTGAAATTGCTTGACATATGGATGTGGATATGGTACACTCGTTCTACATTGAACGGGTACAGATGCAGAGGGAGTTACCTGTTTCCACTTTCGCGACCCTGCCAGAGAATACATATCAGGGAAGAATCTGGTCTGCGCTGAGGTGAAAGCCCACAGCATGGTTATTTTTTTGCCATAACGAGGCGACGGGAGATTCCCCTCCCCTTGAGGGGATCGGCAGTTAATTAAAAGGAGGAATGCAGGGAAGCGAGACGGGAAGCCGGAATCCTCTGCCCTGTAAATTGAGAATGCCAATGAGTAAAAAGGAAAAGTCTATGGTGGATCGAAGCAGTACAGTCGTGTCTGCTGCCACAAGTGAGCGTGAAAAAGCGATCGAGCAGGCGCTTACCCAGATTGAACGTCGCTTTGGCAAGGGTGCGATTATGAAATTAGGCGATGTTTCCAATATTCATGTCGACGTGATCCCGACCGGGTCGATTGCTCTGGATCTTGCTCTGGGTGTCGGCGGTGTTCCACGCGGGCGTGTCACAGAAATTTATGGTCCTGAGTCATCCGGTAAAACCACACTTTGCCTGCATATCATCGCCAATGCGCAGCGCACGGGTGGGTATGCGGCCTTTGTGGACGCCGAACATGCGCTTGACCGCGCGTATGCTGCTCGCTTAGGAGTTGACACCAACAATCTTTTGATTTCACAGCCGGATACCGGTGAGCAGGCGCTTGAAATTGTGGATGCCCTGGTGCGCAGCAATGCGCTTGATGTGGTGGTGATCGACTCGGTGGCCGCGCTCACGCCGCGCGCCGAAATCGAGGGCGAAATGGGCGATACGCATGTTGGTTTGCAAGCCCGCCTGATGAGCCAGGCTATGCGTAAGCTTACTTCAGCCATCAGCAGCAGCAACACTTCGGTGGTCTTCACCAACCAGTTGCGCGAGAAAGTCGGCGTGATGTTTGGCAATCCGGAGGTCACCTCCGGCGGCAAAGCGCTCAAGTTCTATGCCTCTGTGCGACTTGATATTCGCCGCACCGATTCCATCAAACAGGGCCAGGATGTGATGGGCAGCCGTACCCGCGTGCGCGTGGTCAAGAATAAAGTCGCTCCCCCATTCCGCGTTGCCGAGTTCGATATCATGTACAGTGAGGGTATTTCGCGCGAGGGTGGCCTGATCGACCTGGGTCTTGAGATGGGCCTGGTCAAGAAGAGCGGCGCGTGGTTCAACGTCGGCGATATTCGCTTGGGCCAGGGACGCGAGAATGCCAAAGAATTCCTGCGCCAGAACAGCGATGTTGCCTCCGCCCTTGAGGAACAGATTCGCGGCAATATGTCCTCCTTCAAAATAGGGGAAGTCATAGGCGAAGAGGAAGATGACAGTCTCGACGAAGAGTAGGCAGTAGGGACGCCCTAAACCTAACGAGGGTGGTGTTGGGTAATCGCTAGTCTTCAGATTCCGAACGCTGCTGTAATTCCTCGGCTAATTTGGATTCTGGCAGGTGGATGAGCGGCTGCTCCTCTTCTGAGAGAAGTGGCTCCAATTTTTTGTGTTCAATGGATGGTGGCGCCAGCGCTTCGGCGACGGGCTGGCGTTCTCTCCAATAGGAGGCTAATACAGCGGGATCAGCAGGGCCGATCCCGCCTGTTTGTGCCTGGTGCATGGCCCAGCTCATGACCGCCTCATCCAGGGGTATCTCGTATCCCGCATCCTCACTAAGCTCCCACTTATGCCGCATGACTGCGAAATATGCCTCGAGGGGGTCTTGATCGCTGGTCAATACCTGGCGCAGCAATAGAATCGCACGCAGGTGATAGCGCTCGTACCAGTCGCGCGCAGCCTCCTCAACAGTCACTTCATGTCCCATTTCTTTAATCATGACGGCCTGGTGGCCGAGGATCATGTTATAGAAGCGACGCGCGTAGTGAAGTGGTATCTCAATGCCCAGCAGTTCGTTGACACGGCGCACATACCATCCCGGCGATACGCTGATGACGGTCTCGAAGGCATTGCTACCCATGTCGAGCAGAGAAAAGCCGAGCTTGTTCAGGGTCGTTAGCATGCGCATGACTTGCGGCAGCGTCGGAGCAATGGAGTGTGAACCGATGTGCTTGTGTTCGCGGCGCAGCCAGCGATAACGTCGCTCAAAGTATTTATAATCCCGGTCGTCCAGCACTTCTACGTCTTCTGCCAGCCCGCGAGCCTGGCGCAGGTCTTCGGCCTGCCAGACGAGCGACTCATGGAACAGGCTCAAATCCTGTTCGCGCAATCCTTCGCCCACCGCTGCCGGGAAAATCTCTGCCGTTTCCGCGTCTGCCATGATCGCCATGATGCGCCGCCCATCTATGCGTATAAGGATATTCGCCAGCGATGGGTCGCCCCAATATATGCCATGCTCGTGCAGTTCGACAAGAAGTACGGCAACAGCCCCCAGCAGTCGATGCCTGATACGCCTGGTAAACGGCAGGCGGAAAAGCAGCGCGTGCGGCATCACGCGCGCTGCCAGGTGGGTGACGGTATAGCCACGATCGCCGCTGGTATACTGGAGCGTACTTCCGCGTACCTGTTGATCCAACAAAAGAGGGGGAGCAGGAACGGTAACAATACCCGCGGGGCTGAGAGCAGGAATGCCGCGAAATTCAATCTCTCGCAGGTTGCGAATCTCGCGTTCCGCCATATGTGGCGTCGTCTCTTTGATGGCATAACGCGCATCTTCGCTCTCGATGAAAATCACCGGGTGGCGCGACTCGCCATGCCGTATCGAAAGTGTCGATACACCATGTGCGGGCCATTCTTCCAACGGGAGATGCCAGGGAAGGTGTTCGAGACGGCGTTGGTCTGCTGCTCTCATCTGAAACTTCGGGAGACTCTGATGGGTTATCATGCTATTCCGCGCCTATTGTTTTGCATTACACCTGGTTGTAGTCTATAGCGCTACTTACCAGGTAAAGAACCAGTTTCTCACATCATACCAGCATTTTCTCCCGCAAGTAAAGCGCGTGGCGAAAGAGCGAAGACAGGCGCTGCTACAACTACAGACCGTCTCGTCCGTATAGTTTATAGAATGAAAGTTTTCTTGAAATTGTTCGAAAACGAGTGAAATGAGTGAGAGCTTGCAATAAGTTGCCTCACTCTTACGAAGGAGCCATCAAAAATGTGGAATAGATATCAACCTAATCGCGGGGGAATAAGATTTTTCCCTCATATCATTCCAATAGCCTTTCCTCTGATCTTCCCATTGGGCTTTATGCTGGCCTGGTTTGTGTTTCATATAGTGTTCACACTACTCGGAATCCTGCTTCTTATCGCCCTGGCCTTTTTCATTTACCGGGCATTAACGCTGGGGAGTTCCGGGGCAGCATGGAATTCAATGAAGAACACGGGCAATCAGTGGCAGCAGCGGTTCACCGCACAGCAACAACCGCAGCAACCGCCCTACTATCAACCGCCTCAGCAGCAGCCCTATTATCAGCCGCCACAGCAACAAGCGCCCTACTACCAGCCATCGTCGCCAGCAGGACAGGAGCAGCCATCTCAGCCGTATGAGCAAGGCTACCAGCCCGGCCAACCCTGGACACAGAATCCAGAGCAAATGCCGCCGATGCAGCAATAAGGCGACCGTTTTTGCCGGGCGACCTTCGCGGTCGTCCGGCATTTGTTTTATCAGGCTCCGCCTACATTACCTGGAAGGTTTCATAGACCGAAATCTTGGCGCCTCCTCCCAAAACGGGACAACCCTTGGCCAGCTCGACCGCCGCGTCCAGCGAGTCCGCCTTGATAATGGAGTACCCACTGACCATCGTCCCCACCGCGCCATTACTGACGCTGCCGTCGCTGGCAATGGTCCTGGCCTGACCGGTCGTGGGATTGCCTCCATCGACGAGCGCACTGCCGAGCCGACCGAACCAGGCTCCCCACGCTTGCATTACTGCTGCTTGTTCGGCTTCACTCTCGGGCATGCTGCCACCGCTATAGAGTAGGATATAATTCGCCATTGTTGTTCCTCCCTGTGCTAATATCAATTTTTGAAGGACGTTAACTTCACCCTTCTAGTAAAACGACGAATGGCACCTGGCTAAATCGACATCGTTTACAGCAGTTCTAATTATCTCACAGGGTTCTTTTAACTGTGGTATAAGAAACATAGAATGTTGTTAACACAGAGGAGGCATCTATGGGAACCGTCAGCTTTGATTTCAAAGGCGAGGTTGTTGTCGTCACCGGTGGATCGCGTGGTCTAGGTCTGGAAATCGCACATGCTTTCGGGTATGCGGGCGCGCAAGTCGTGATTACGGCACGGCGCGAACAATGGCTGACCGAGGCCGAAAAGTTCCTGAAAGAACGCGCTATTTCTGCCTACGCCATGACATGCGATGTCGCAGATGCCGCCTCTGTGGAACAGACGGTACAGCAGGCGCTGGCGAAGTGCGGCAAGATCGATGTGCTGGTCAACAATGCCGGGCTGACATGGGGCGCGCCCGCCGAAAACATGCCGCTGGATCGCTGGCAGCAGGTCATCAATGCCAATATTACCGGCACCTTTTTGATGTCCCAGACCGTCGGGCGGCATATGTTGGAGCGCAATAAGGGAGCTATCGTCAATGTGGCCTCTATCGCCGGCCTGGGCGGTGGGCAGTTGAATACCGTTGGTTACAATGCCAGCAAAGCAGCCGTCATCAACCTGACACGCGCATTAGCAGTTGAATGGGCCAATCGCGGCATTCGCGTGAATGCGGTTGCCCCTGCAATGTTTAGGACGCGCATGACTGAAGCCATTCTCGATCGCGCTGAGTCGGTCATTGCCGATGCCATGCCGATGAAGCGCATTGGCAAACCCGGCGAACTTGCTCCCACCGTGTTATTTCTAGCCTCCGAGGGTGCGAGCTATATTACGGGTCAGGTGATTTCGGTTGATGGGGGAAGAACTGCGCAGTAGTGATTTAGTGACGATGCGCGCCCGTAACTGTGTGGCACGGAACAGCATATCAGAGCGCAGGAACATATGTAACGTAGAAACGTATCTAATGAGAGAAAACACAGCCCAAAGAGAAGCTATCTTGAGCGGCAGAGGAAGGAGCAAGGCGATGCGCATGCAAGAGCCGGAACAGTGGCAGCAATCCGGGCAGGAAAGCCAGCAGTACGGCGAGTACCGTGCTGACTATCCGGGTGGGTATGAGGCGGAGCAGCAGCAGAAGATCTATCCGCAAGAGGAGTCGGGGCTGCATGGGTCTACACTTGCTCTTGGTATTCTCGCCATTCTCCTGTCTTCGATCGGTTTCTTTCTCACGGTGGCAGGGATTGTCGCGTCGGCTATCGTGTTGCAATTTGCGAATGGACAGCAAGAGGTGATGGTAGGAGGCGTGATCGGACTGCTAAGCTCCATTGGAGTTCTGCTCGTGTGCGTTGCCATCTTTGTCATTGCCGTTGTCGCATTGGCGAGACCACACGTGTTCAGAGGATGGAGGACGTATCGTGGTCGTTCCCGTTTGCGATAAAACATCTCACGACGGGAATGATTCGATTCGACCGCCTGTACTTGACACAGTGAGAAAGCGTGGCTACACTGATAGCCTGGCAAACAATTATCTATGGAGGTGCTTCATGATTGATGCGATTGCAACGGTCTGTGTTTTCGTCAGCGACCAGGATAGGGCCAAAGCGTTCTATATCGACAAGCTAGGCTTTGAATTGCGACAAGATTCTCCGATGGGTCCGTCGCGCTGGATTGCTGTCGCGCCCAAAGGAGCGCGCACCGAATTGATTCTCTATAAGCTGGATGAGAACTGGCAACACTATCGCCAGGTAATGGGGAAGTCACAGGCGCTTACCTTCAATGTGACAGACATGGCGGCGCTGCAGGCTGATCTCAAAGCAAAGGGAGTGCGCATTACCCAGGAACCAGATCCTCAACCCTGGGGAACCTATATGATGATCCTCGATGAGGACGATAATGCGTTGCTTATGGTTGAGCCTCCCAAATAGCTAACCCGTAGGGACACGATTTATCGTGTCCTACATGATAAAAGGCAATTTCACTCGAAATGTGCTGCCTTTGCCAGGTGTGCTTTCAACTTCGATTGAGCCCTCATACTCTTCGACGATACTCTGCGCTATTGCCAGACCTAAGCCGCTGCCGCCGCGATCTCGCGAGTGAGCGGGGTCGGCGCGATAAAATCGCTCAAAAATGTGGGGCAAGTCTTCTGGCAGAATGCCGATACCCGTATCGCTCACACTTATAAAAGCACTCTCGTCATTTGTAGTGAGAGAAAGCGTAACCGTCCCTTCATATGGGGTATATTTGACGGCGTTTTCGAGCAGAGCCACCAGTATCTCTTTCAGCCTGTCAGCGTCTCCATGGACCTGGGCAGGTGTGATGTCCAGCAGGATGATGCGCGGCCCCTTTACTTCCAGTGTGTCGAGTTGGTACTCACCGGCTGTGCGGTACTGTCGATAAACTTCCAGCAAAAGACTATCCAGGTCAACAACTTGCCTGGAAGCATGCGTTTTCGTATAGCCATAATACTCGGACGCTTGCTCTTGAGGTATGCTATCGGCTCGCGCCAGGGTGAGCAGATCATTGACCAGGCGACCCATGCGGTCAGCTTCAGCCCGCGCGTCGATCAGCGCGGCGGAGGCTTCTGCAGGCGCGAGATCGGGGGCCCTGGCCAGCAGATCGAGATTGCAGCGTATTGAGGTGATCGGCGCGCGTAGTTCATGCGAGGCATCGGCAACAAAACGCTGCTGCTGTTGATAAGCCTCTTCCAGTTCTGTAAGCATGCTGTTAAAGGTAGTAGCCAGGCGCGTCAGTTCGTTCTTACCTAGCATAGATTTCTCCGCCACGCGCCGGCTGAAATCCTGCGACGCGCTGATGCGCTGCGCCGTCTTAGTCATGCGCCGCACCGTTGCCAGCACGCTCCAGGTGATGAACCACCCTCCAATCAATGCCAGCGCTAATACGAGCGCGCCTCCCTGCCAGAGTAGCAGGCGCAGGTTATCCAACGATTGCTGGATGTCCTGCTCTGATCGGGCGGTCTGGATAATGTCCCCTGTCTCCTGGTTGATGGTGGTATAGACGCGCACGGGCTGACCTTGAAAGGTAGCAGTGCTGTAAATGCTGTTGGCGCTTGCGTCAGGATGGTATGGATGCTGCGCGATCCACCGCGCTGCCTGGCTATCCCAGGGAATGGGACTGGTGTCGGAACCTGTCACGCCGGGTTGAGTAATGTCAGACGCGGGTGCATTATAGGTGGTTGTAGCAAGCAGGCGTAAATGATTATCCAGCACTTCGATGGCGATATCGCCCGCGCCGAGTCCGTTGATACTGTTATTCAAAATGAGCGGTAAGTCTTGTATATTTTGAGCGTTGAGCAGGAATTTACCAAGAATAACGCTGGAGGCGCGACTGCTCAATGCCGCGTCCAGGTCATGAGAGGCGCGCTGTTCCGCCTGGGTATAAGCAACATTGCCAAAAAACCAGAGCGCAAGTCCCAATAAGAGCGCATAAAAAAGTGTCAGGCGAAGCTGCAATGGAATGTACATGGCTTTGACGCCTCCTCACTGTTCAGGAACACGTAATACATAGCCTGTGCCGCGTATGGTTTGAATGAGGCGTCTTTCGCCATTTTGCTCTAACTTGCTGCGCAGGTGGCCAATATACACTTCGAGTACATTGGGGCCGCCCTCAAAGTCGATGCCCCAGATGCGATCCATCAGCAGAGCCCGTGTTAGGACGTTGCGAGGGTTGCGCAGGAACAGCAGCAGCAGCTCATATTCAGTTGTGCTGAGTTCAATCAGGCGGTTGCTACGCCTGGCCTGGCGAGTAGCGGTATCCAGTTCCAGGTCTTCAAAGATAAGCGCTTCGTGGGCAATATCGGGCGTAGTGCGCCTGCGCAGCAGCGCTTTCACCCGCGCGAGAAGTTCTTCGAGTGCGAATGGTTTCACCAGGTAATCGTCGGCTCCCGTTTCCAGCCCTGCCACGCGGTCGGCAACCGCGTCACGCGCAGTCAGCATCAATACGCTCATGCCGTCCCCGGCGGCTCGCAGGCGGCGGCACACCTCAAGCCCGTCCATACCCGGCAGCATCAAGTCGAGAATCACCAGGTCTGGCAGCTTCGCGCGCACCAGCAAGAGGGCGCGTTCGCCGTTCTCGGCAACAGAGGTCTGGTAGCCTTCGTATGCAAGGGTGCGACGAAGCGCGTTCGTCACGCGGCTATCATCATCGACGATCAGAATATGTGCGTTCGCGTTCATACGTTCATTGCAGTTCCCTTGAACAACCAGGGCGGAGTACGGTAACTTGCCGTCAACCGGCAATCCATTCTATGTCCCAGGGTGCATGCGCAGGTCCCTGAACTAGCCGTGCAGGTTGTCCGCTGGCGATGTTGAGTTGGGTAATACCACTCTCAGGGTCAACGGCGTACAATGTCTTGCTATCCAGGCTCAGTGCGATGCCTGTAAAAGATTGTTGCGCCAGCAAATGCTTGAATGTGCCGCGCTGCGCGTGCAAGTCGGAGGTGTTTACCGACCAGATACCGGACAATCCGGCGAAGTAAAGCGTGGATTGATCGGACGAGAGAACCGCGCCGTTGCGCAACATACGTGATTTGTCCTGGCTGCTGATACTGGTAACGCCTGGGTTAAAATGCTGCGTCACCGTAATTTTGTCATCAAAGACATCGGAGGCGCCCGCGGCGTTCAAATCAATCTCGCTGACCACGCCCAACGCGCCGTTGGCGGCATAAAGCGCTCTCCCATCGGCGGAAAGCTTCAGAGTGTAATAGCCCAGGAGATCGGCATTAGTGGATTTGCCAACCGGCAGTTCAATGCAGCGCGCGAACGGAAAGGTCGGATCGAGCGGCAGGATATGCAAGAAGGCGATGTTGTGGGACGTGTCGATGTACAGCGTATATGCCGTCGTGCCATCGCTCGCCATCTGTCGCGCCACTGCTCTTCCGGTCATATTCCAGTCGTAGAGTAACGTCTTGTCAAAAATCTGATATGGATACAACTGGTGCTGCGGGACGTCATAACGCCGCACGTCATACTGGCCTGAACCGTCATTGTACCGCTCAAGCAGGTAAACCGCGCTGCCGGAGGCGTTAATGGCGTCCAGGTCGAAGTCACCATTGAGGTGGATGGTATTTACCAGCTTTCCCACCTGAGTATCGACCAGCGCAATGGTTGTCTGGCTGGTAGATTGATCCAGGCTGCGCAGGGCCAGCCAGTGTCCATCGAAAGACAACACGGCGTTGTTGAAATCCTGCCCGGCGGTCGAATAGTTCCCCGCGATAGTCAGAGCGCGCAAAGTCGCCCCGGTCTGCGTATTCATAACTGAAACGGTGGTCTGATTAGCCTGCGCGGTGGCCACGATGAGCAGTCGGTGGTCCATTGTGGTCAGGCCGGCAGGCAGCGTCAATGCCGCGTTGGAATTGCCGGGATGAAAGGCAACGATGTGTTGAGATATGTTCGTCGCTCCCTGGGGTGTATAGCCATCCAGCACGTAGATATTTTCGCCTGCAGGAAGTGTTGCATTCGTCGCCGGACTCGCATTAGACCCACACGCGGCGAAAAGAGGCAGTAACATACAAAGCATAAAGGTAGTAAGCCATACCAAGGATTTCTTCGGCATGGTCATCGCCTCCTCCTGAGCATGTACGGCACATTGTATGTGCATGCTCATCATACCATATCGTGAAAATGATCTCTTCTGTAAGAGCGCGCTGAAACGCTCCTGCACACCTTAATTAGTGTAGTACAGGTGGCTGAATTGTTCCTGAATCGCTGCTTGAGTAAGTGGCAGTGCTAGATGCAGCCAATAGAGCTATTCTTCATCCCCAGGCTGCTGCAAGGGCTTCATCACTTCTGGTGTCTTCCCGGCTGGTGGATGAATCCAGGACTTGATCCTTAGATAAATGGTCATCAGGCCGCCGAACCAGAGGCCGCCATAGATGTAGCCCGCCATGACATCGCTTGGCCAGTGCGCGCCGAGGTAGACGCGTGATGGGCCAACCAGGATGATGAGTGAAGTGCATATGATGAGTAAGATATTGCGCAGTCGGCCAGAACGCCAGTTGGTCGCCAGCAGGTAATCCAGCAGGCCAAAGAGGTTAATATAGTGCATTACATGCCCACTGGGAAAACTTGGCTCGTTGATGACACGGGCTACCGTGACCAGTTCAGCGGTTGGACGCGGGCGTTTGATGAGGCGTTTCACAATCCAGTTGAGTATATTGGATGAGGAGGTCAGCAGCACAAAAATGGCCTCGAGGCGAAAGCGCAAAGCCCAGAAAATACCCGCGATGCTCAAAGTGATTGGGATGCCAAGTTTGGGGAAACCTATCTCAGAGATGCCTATCATGAAGCGGCGCAGCCAGGGATTATGCTGCCTTTGCAAATTGCGTGTGATAGCTCTATCACCGGGGAAGAACTGCGTGTAGCGCGCAATCAGGGAAATCATAATCGCGCCGGAAAGCAGCCAGAGGTAGAAAGCCAGGAAGATAGTGCCGCGTGAAACGGCGTGGCGACCCGAAACAGAGGTTTCAGCCGCTACACGCTGCGCCTCTGACACCACCGGCTTCACGTTTTGCTCGACAGCGCTGCTGATTGGTGGTGGCGCAACGGCTGGTCCCTGCTTCGTCGTTGTGGCCTCTGGTTCTCGTTTTTCGGGTGGCTGAGGTGTTCTTCTCATAGTGCGCCTGCTCCCTTATGCTAATTGTTCATATTTCTCGGCTGTGCCTTCGTGAAGTCCCGGCGCGTACTTCCCTGAAACACGGACACGCAGCGCGCCTGGTAACACCGTGACTTCTGCCGGTGTATATCCAAATAGTTCCCCATCGGCCTGAATTTCTACTGGTTTATTCGTGGTTACGCGCATTGATCGGACACGCCGGTGTTTGGCTTTGGGCTGATATGGTTTTCTACCCAGGAGCATGGAAACGGCATGCCGCAGGTACTCAAATTTGTTGAAGTTCCTGTAAACGATTACATCGAGCAGTCCATCGTCCATCAGTATGTCCGGCGCAGCTTGTAAATGCAATCCATAATAAGGAGAGTTGCAGATCGTTACCTGTAACGCATGATATGGTCCGCGTTGGCCTCCGTCGAAGGTGATTTTCATACGAGCAGCTTTGTAGCCGAAAAATGTTTTCAGGGCATCCAGCACGCCATGTATCGTTGAAAGTACTCCGGGGTGCTTGATCTCCTCGCCTATTGGTGTTAATGCAGCTTCCAGGCCTATTCCCGCCACCTCGACGAAGATATGATCATTGATCTTGCCTACATCTATTGTACGCGTCTTGCCATTAGCAATGGTGATGCAAGCTGCGGGTATCGTGTCGGGAATGTTCAGACTGCGTGCCAGGTTATTCATAGTGCCTGTAGAGATAATACCCAGGGCGCTTTGTGTGCCGACCAACCCGCTAGCAACTGCGTGGATGGTGCCATCACCTCCTGCGGCGATGACCAGCTCTACTCCGGCATCTGCGGCTTGTTTTGCCAGGCTCTGCCCTGCTTCTTCCAGCGTTGTATAAAGGAGTTGTGGTTCGATCCCGTAGGCACGCAGCCCTTCCAGGATAGTTCGTTCAGTCTCTTCTGGCGACATCCGTTTTTCCGTAATTGTTGAGATGCCGGCAGTCGGGTTGAATATCAGAGCTGCTCGCATGCTTTACCTTTCGTCATGGGCGAAGGCTTGAGCATAATTCGATTAAAGCGAATGTGCTACAATGTTCTTCGTTACACTGGTGTGAAATGACAATTTCTAGCTTCCCAACGTATACACGTGAAACTCTACAGGAAGGGATACATATAATGCCGGACTTCCCATATCTTCCAGAGCAGCGAAAGCAGTCAAATATGGCAGAAATCATGCCAGATACCAGTGGCATCAATTTTTATACCGCCGATGCTGATCTGGCTTTCCTACTGAAGCGGCATCTATCAGAAGAGGATTACGAACGCGCGCAGTCCATCCTGACGCACCTGGGTTCCGTTGCCTCGTGCGAAATGGACGAACTGGCGGAGGAAGCGAATCGCCAGGGACCGGCGCTTGTGCAGTACGATAAAAAAGGCCAGCGTGTCGACGAGGTAGTCTTTCATTCCGCCTATCACGAGCTTGAACGCATCGCCTACGAAGATTTTGCTATCGCGGCCTGCTGTCATCGCGAAGGTGCGCTGGGCTGGCCTGGACGCGTCCCGCAGCCGGTCAAATTCGCGCTGGGCTATCTGGGGATGCAGGCAGAGTCGGGCGTCTTCTGTCCCGTTTCGATGACCGATGCGCTGGCTCGCGTGTTGGAACGCTACGGCAGCGAGCCATTGAAGCGCCGCTTCTTGCAGCCTCTGATCGCGCTGAGCATGAATGAACTCCAGCAGGGCGCTATGTTTTTAACGGAAAAGCAGGGCGGCTCGGATGTCGGGTTGACTACGACCATCGCGAAATCACGCGAGCTAACGGGCGATGGCTTCCAGCCGGAATGGGAGCTATGGGGCGATAAATGGTTCTGTTCTAATGCCTCAGCCGCTATTATCTTGACGCTGGCTCGTCCAGAGGGCGCTCCGGCTGGCACGCGCGGGCTTGGCCTGTTCCTTGTCCCCCGCACACTGGAGGATGGCACTCGCAACGCTTATACCATCAATCGCCTCAAAGATAAACTTGGCACGCGCTCACTGGCGACAGGTGAGGTCACCCTGCATGGCGCGCTGGCTTACCAGGTCGGCGCGTTGGATCGCGGCTTTGTGCAGATGACGGAGATGATCAATCTAACGCGCGTCTGGGCTGCTATTGGTTCGCTGGCTGCCATGCGGCGCAGCTATCTCGAAGCGCTAACCCATACACGCGGGCGCAGCGCTTTCGGGCGTCACCTGGCGGATCACCCGCTGATGCGGCGGCAACTGGTGGATTTGTTGATCGAAGTCGAGGGTTGCGCGGCCCTGGCATTTGAGACGGCGGCAGTGCTTGAACGAGTAGACACGCATGGCGCGGAAGAAGATCGCCGCCTGCTGCGCATTCTGACACCTCTCTGTAAATACTACATTCCCAAACGCGGCGAGTACGTCACACTGGAAGCGTTGGAGATGCGCGGCGGCAATGGCTATGTCGAAGACTGGGTGAATGCTCGCATGCTGCGCGACTGCATTGTGAATGTCATCTGGGAAGGTTCTAGCAATGTAATTGCGCTGGACGTGGCGCGCGCCATTCAGCGCGAGGGAGCAGCGACCGCTCTCTCTGGCATGCTGCACCAGCGTTTGCAATCGCTGCAACAGGCTGTCGTCGCGCCCGCCGCGCAGCAGGTGCAGCGCCTTGTCAACCAGCTCATGGAACGCCTGCGCGAAGCGGGGACGTTGGATACAGATCATGCTCAATTGCCCATACGCGGGCTGGTGGAGCGCATGGCGCAATTGACAATCGTTGTCCTGCTGTTGGAACAGGCCGAAGCTGAGCTGCTGCGCGGCCCTGAGGGTACGGGCAGGCGAAAACTGCTGATCGCGCAGTTGTACTTGCATCGCCATGTCCTGCCGCATAGCGATGGCTGGGCAGCCGATAGCGACCCGACCGCCCTGGAGCACTTCGATGCGCTGGTGGACTGGCAAGCGGTTCCTGTTGAACATGAACAGGAGATGAGGGCAATTAAATAGCGGAGAGAAGAGTACAACAGGTTTGTTGATTGCAACTTACTGGTGAAAAAACTGTTGACCTGATAATCTACAGGTGGTACACTGTGCAGGCGCCTTTGCCGCAAACCAGGTAGCATCTTAAATTGCAAAGGCGACACGGGGTAGCCACTGGCTGTCCCGCAATTGTGCGTGTCCGCGACCAGGACAAGGAAACCAGAACCCCCCTATAGGGCGGGTTGCTGGGTTTTTGTGCTGGGAAAAAACAGGGGAGGAAGAGATGCTGCGTTTCTATGTAGAGGTAGCCCAAACCGCTTTCCGGCGGCAGCTTATTTATCGTTGGGCCAATCTTGCGGGAATGTTGGCAAACATCGTCTTTGGCATGATTTTCAGCTATGTCATGATTGCTCTCTTTCAGGTGCGCTCTATAGCGGGCGGATACGACCTGCGCGATGCGCTGCGCTACGTCTGGCTGGTGCAATCGATGGTGATGATCGTCTTAACATTTGGCTGGTATGACCTGATGCTGACAATTCGTTCGGGCGAGGTCGTCTCAGATTTGAGCAAACCATGCGATTTCTACTGGTACTGGTTCAGCCGCGAAATTGGGCGCAGTGGCTATTACCTGCTCTATCGCGGTTTGCCGACCTACCTGGTGGGAATGCTGCTCTTCGGTTTCGGCGCGCCGCTGGATTGGCGGCTGTGGCTGGCCTTCGCCTGTAGTCTGCCTATCGGCGCTATGATCGGTATCGCCTACCGCGTACTCTTCAACATTGCTGCATTCTGGATAGTTGAGGCGCGCGCCTTTGGCACATTAGCCACAGTGATAGCGCTCATTTTCACGGGGAACTACGTCCCTCTCCCATTTTTCCCCGCGTGGCTGCGCGCAATCGCCGACTGGCTGCCTTTCAGTGGCCTGATGAATGTTCCCGCCCAGATTTTTCTGGGCAAACTGGCCGGTGGAGAAATGCTGCTTGAATTCCTGCGCCAGCTTGCCTGGCTGTTAGTAATGACGCTCTTAGTGCGCTTTGTTGCCGCCAGGGCGACGAGGCGCGTTGTGGTTCAAGGCGGCTAGCCCTACGGTCATCCAGTTGATGCTGGTTGAGTTGAAGGAAAGCATAAATATGAATGCCATCATGAGTGACCTGCGCCTTTATCGACGCCTGATTCTCATGCAGGTGCGAGCGCAACTGCAATACAAGATCAATGTTGTAATCGATATTCTCGGCTATCTCGCTGTGACCATTCTGGAGTTTCTCTCCATGCTGATCTATTTTGTGCCGTTTCCCACCATGTTTGGCTGGCGTATCGGTGAGGTGGCTATGCTCGCTGCAGTCGCCTCGTTCAGCTTCGGGCTGGCCGAACTTTTCGGGGCGGGTATTGATGTCTTCGATGAAACCATTCGCCGGGGAGACTTTGATCGTGTGCTGCTGCGCCCCGTGGGCGCGCTGTTCCTGGTTGCCAGCAGCGAATTTCGCCTGCGCCGCCTGGGGCGTTTAACGGAGGGCATACTTGCCTTTATCGTGAGCCTGGTACTGTTACATGGTATCAAATGGACGCCGTTAAAACTGCTCGTGCTATCCATCAGCGTTATGAGTGGCGCGCTCATTTTCATGTCTATCCTGCTTATGGGGGCGACCATGTGCTTCTGGACCGTCCAGACTACCGAACTCACCAACATCCTGTTCTACGGCGGGCGCGAGATGCTGAGTTACCCTATTACCATCTACCACCAGGTTCTCCAGCGCATCCTGCTTTTCGTCATTCCGCTGGCCTTTGGCGCTTACCTGCCCACCTGTTACCTGCTGGATAGAGCGCTGCCTCTCGGGCTGCCCGGTTGGGTAGTTTTTCTAGCCCCCGCGGCGGCGCTGGCTTTCGCAAGCATCGCAGTGCGGCTGTGGAGTTTTGGCGTCAGGCGCTACCAGAGTACAGGGAGTTGAAAGGTAAAAGGAGTATGATCGAGGTGAAATGAAAAGGAATTTCGTCACAGAAGAGTCACAGTTATGTATCGCAATAAGCGAGAGGAGGTGTTCTCAATGGATGCCACGATTAAAGCCGAGAGCCTGAGCAAATCGTTTCGTATAGCCAGAAGACGACCGGGTCTGATAGGCGGGTTACGCAGTGTAGTCGATCCCCAGGTGCGCATCGTTGAGGCTGTGCATGATCTGTCGCTGCGCATTGAGCGCGGCGAGATGATTGGATTGATTGGACCCAATGGCGCGGGCAAATCAACCACTATCAAAATGCTCACCGGTATTCTAGTGCCAACGGGCGGACAGGTGAGCGTAGCGGGACTTAACCCTACGCGCCAGCGTAGGGAACTGGCGCAGCGCGTCGGCGTGGTCTTTGGCCAGCGCTCGCAGTTGTGGTGGGATTTACCACTCATCGATTCGCTGCGCCTGTTGCGCTACCTCTATCGGGTGCCAGCAGAGCGTCACGCGGCTAATCTGAAGCGTTTGCGCGCTCTGCTGGCTCTTGATGAGTTCATCGATACGCCTGTGCGCCAGCTCTCACTGGGTCAGCGCATGCGCGGCGACCTCGCGGCTGCCCTGCTGCATGATCCTGAACTACTCTACCTGGACGAGCCAACTATCGGGCTGGATGTGGTGGCGAAGGCGCGCATCCGTGAATTTTTACGGGCTATCAACGCAGAGCAAGGGGTAACGGTGCTGCTCACTACACATGACATGGACGATATCGAGATGCTTTGCCAGCGCACACTCATCATCGATCATGGGCGCAAGCTCTACGATGGCACTGTCGCCGATATCCGCGTTCGTTTTGGCGGCGAGCGCACCCTGATCGCCGAGTTCAGCCCCTCCGCGTTGGCTGCTCTGCCATATGACGATGGAGGTCAACCGCTGCTAACGGAACTGCCCGCCGGAGTGCGCCAGGCGCGAGCGGAAATCCCGCGCATCTGGTTGAGCTTCGAGCGCGGCGCTATTCCGGCTCACGAACTTGTGGCCTGGTTGGGCGCGCGCTACCAGCTACGCGATGTCACCTTCCAGGAACCGGAGATCGAAGACGTGATTCGCCGCATCTATGAGGAGGGATTATTGTTGCGCGAGCATGAGGCATCGCTGATGATTAATCATCCGTAGCAGGGCCTGTGAATGCGTCAACATGTAAAAATGGTGGTAACGTTCGTAGGGACGCGATTTGTTGCGTCCACCAAAATGGTGGTA
>DATGGW010000276.1:0-9197 GCA_035308345.1 Ktedonobacteraceae bacterium
GCTCTCTCAGTCACTCCCAGCAGCACAAGCACCGACTCCACTAACAGAGCCAGCAGCACCCTCTCCCGCTGGTCTGACGGCCCGCGAGGTCGAGGTGCTGCGCCTGCTGGCCCAGGGCCTGACCAGCGCGCAGGTGGCCGAGCGGCTCGTCATCGGCGTGGTCACCGTCAACTTCCACGTGCGCTCGATCTACAGCAAGCTGGGCGTGTCCTCCAGAGCCGCGGCGACGCGCTATGCCATCGAGCACCACCTGGTGTGAGGCTCCCTCACGCTCTGGGACGTGCTCTGGTGCAGCCTGGCTTACAACAAACTTCACTGCTGCTTCCAGCACTGTCCACATCCTGCCTCCCCCTCAAAACTGACGGGTATGCGTAGCCGAGGACCTGCTCCCCTTGCGGGGAAAACCCTCAGTTCTGACGGCGCATTCTCAGCCGTTCTACGCTAAACTTCTGAACAGAAGAGCTACAGTTCAAAGAAGACCGAGGAGCGAGCGCGCATGGCAGTGCGCAGAGGCGGGATATTCTGGATGCCTTCGTTCCAACGGAACCTGAAAGGGGCGCTCCTGGCCTGGTTCCATCGGGATGGATGTCCCGGACACGGGACATCCATCCCGATATGCAGACCGTCCCGGGACAAACCGCCTGCTGCACTCGGGACGCTGTCCCATGACAAGCTTTGCTCCTGCCAGGTACCATTGAAGCAGGGGCCGCAGACCAGAAGGTGGGCTACAGGATGGATGCCGATCTCTACTCAAGAGTTACCGCGACGAGGCTCATCCGTTCCAAAGACCAGAACTGTATATTTCACGTGGTTTGGCCCCGTAGATTGATCGTTAATTAAGGAGAGACCCACATGCTCAAAAACGCGCATATCCCCCGGCGAAGTATTTTGCCTCTTACCCTCGCCATCTCGCTGCTCTTTGCCTTTGTGCCGGTAGCACTGGTAGTCACCCATGCCGAAAGTGCGTCGCCGCACCTGGTCGGCCCCAAGCAGCATTACCTGGCGCTGGGCGACTCGCTGGCCTTCGGCTATCAGCCCAATGGCGACTTTAACCATGGCTATGCCACCGACCTCTTCCAGGCTTTGCACAGCCAGGGGGTCCAGGACTTCACCAACTATGCGTGCCCCAGTGAAACGAGCACCAGCTTTATCAGTGTTGGCTGTCCTTTCGCCCCTGCGGGGACCCCTGCTCAGCTCACTCTCGCCCTGGCCTATTTGCAGGCGCATGCCGGCACGGTCAGTCCCGTCACGCTCGATATCGGGGCAAGCGAGGTGTTACCCAATATTGACCCCACCACCTGCGCGATCAATACCACCGGGTTCGACACCGCCCTGGACACGCTCAACGCCAACCTGAGGGGAACGATCTTGCCGGACTTGAAGGCCGCGCTGACCGTCAGCGGCCAGCCTACCGGTGATCTGGCGCTGATGAACTACTATGACCCGTACCAGAACATCTGCCCGAAGACCGTCCCCTTCGTGCTACGCCTTAACGCCGTGCTCACCTCTGATGCGAGAGCCTTTGGTTTCTCCATCGTTGATGTCTTTGGCGCCTTCGGCGGTGCGCCAACACCTAACCCCAACATCTGTACCTATACCTGGATTTGCAGCAGCTACTTCGATGTTCATCCCAACGACCAGGGGTACAGTGTGATCGCCAGCACCTTTGCGGCTGCGATCGCGGCCAACTGAGTCAACATCAGCAAGACTGCGCACTGTGCTCTTGCGCCTGCTCGTTGCCGCACCACATCGGTTGCGGAGTACGGTTTCCGCAGGAGCAGCTTGCTCCTTGTCGCGTAATAATGGGTCATATGTCACTTCGCTCATGAAGGCGCCTGCTCTGCGCTCGAAGTGGCGACCTACTTGTGGGATCACCCGAAAGAAGGTGTACGCTATGTATTCACCGCCTTCATTCTCCACCACTGCGGCGCCTCCGGTGGCAAAAACAACCGGAACCGGCCGCCTGTTGCGGAGAGTCATCGTGGCCCTGCTCATCGTCTCGGGTCTGCTGACCCTGGCCTACAGTGCGGCTTCGCTCTACATTGCCACCCAGTTAGTCTATGCGCCGCAAAAAGCGATTTACGCCACGCCGGCCAGCCTCGGCTTGCAGTTCCGCGACGTGACCTTTCCCAGCAGAATCGATCATCTGCCATTGCGCGGCTGGTTCATTCCCGGGGTGCTGCCTGGAGGGCGATTGACCGCGCGGCGCACCATTATCGTGGTGCATGGGTCACGTGCCAACCGGGCGGACCAGGCGGCGGGCCTGCTCGATCTGAGCGGCGCCTTTGCTCGCCAGGGCTTCGCGGTGCTCGCTTTCGATATGCGCGGCTCGGGCGAATCCCCTTCGGCGCCCCTCTCGCTGGGCTACTTCGAGCAGCGCGATGTGCTGGGCGCCATTGATTTCCTGCGCACCGGCCCGCTCCCCTACCCCGCACTCGGCCGCCCGCGCATCATTGGCGGCTGGGGCGTGTCCATGGGGGCGGCCACGCTTTTACTGGCCGCCTCACAGGAGCCGGCCATCCGCGCGGTGGTCTCCGATAGCGCCTACGCTGATATTCTCCCTATCCTGGAACGCGAGGTTCCCCGCGGAGGGCATCTGCCCCCTTTGTTCACCCCTGGCGCGCTGCTTGCGGCTCAGGCGCTGTACGGGATCGACTACTACGACGTGCGCCCCGTGGATGTCGTCGCCGGCATCGCGCCGCGCCCCATCTTCTTCATTCACGGGGCGGCAGATACCTACGTCCCCCCATCGAACCTGGCGCTGCTGGCATCCGCCGCTCGGACCGCTTCTGGTGCCAGCGTCCAGACCTGGTTGGTGCCGGGCGCCAACCATGCCCAGGCGTACCATACGCAGACCCAGGAGTACGTTGCACGCGTGATGGCATTTTTCACCGGCACGCTCGGGCCGGACAGCGGCCGCTAGTCATCCACTCACCAAGGAGCAAGCTATGTCGACACGATTATCTGCAAGCACGGCGGTACCGGTTCAAAACCGACGCGCAGGCGGACTGGGAACGCCCGTTTTGATGGGGCTGATGCCGCTGCTGGCGTTGCTGGTCGTGGTGAGCGCTACCCTGCTTGCGGTAGCCCTCGTCCGCCAGCTGACCGCCGCCGCGGGCTTCTTTACCCAGCAGCAGGTCTCACTGATCTTCCTGATTTGCGGGCTCGCGCTGGCTGCACTCGTCTATATCGTCGCCCTCACACGCACATGCAGGCGGATCGCGACCTGGCAGGCCAGGGGGGACAGGCGGGCTCGTGCCGCGCTGCTCGCCTTACTGGCAACCGCCCTGATCGTGGCATTGCCCGTCGTGCTGGCAATCGTCCTGCCACAGTCGCCGGCGCCATGACGGCTGTTGCTTTGGCGGAGATTACTGCCACCGGATCGCCGGGAGCTTCTTTTGCCGAGTCTGCGGCGACAGATCAATTACTAAAAGCTGGTAGAACGCCGGGAAGTGGAACGGTGGAGAGAAAGGATGAGATATAAAAAAATACCAGCATCGGGATTCGGTCGAAACCTTAGCCCTATCTGGTACCGCTAAAGCTTTACTCCTCCACTTCTTTGTCTTGCCTATCAGTGCGCCGTTTATCTAAGAACTCCTGCCAGTCGTCAGGGTCGATCAAATAATCCCGCCCCATGCGGATCGCCGGAAATAACCCACGCCGGATATACGATCTGATGGTTTCTTCAGACAGGCCAGTTTGATCAACCAGGTCCTGCACCCGTAAATACTTCTTTGGCACTGCTCCCCTCCTGCCAATTTTTCGCTATTATATGTCATCTGTATCTGTCAGCGCAATACTCCACCAACTTCCTGAAAGTTTCTCCAATCTATTGACAATTTTGTGTATTTCGATATATATTCATCTTAATTGCAGTAGCTACATTCGGTTTTGCTCATTTATATGCAGATAGCAGCGTTCGCATCTGCTTCTATGAAGGACGGTGTAAAGTGCAGCAATACCCGCTCAAGAAGCGTGCCACAGCCACGCAGCAACCATCGTTCCGCCATGGCGGTCATTCGTCGCGTATCCATCCTGAAGATATGCCGTATTGGAACGAGCAAAAGAACAGGTATGCCAATCCTTTAGAGGTGGCGGATGGCCTCGACTACCCTGGCGAAACAACGCGGGCGCCGAGCAGCGCCATCCGCTACGTGGACCGCCAGGGCCATACGGTGAGCCAGCAGGGCAACCGGAAGCTGGTTATCCATGACGAGCCGCCACCTAGACGAGGTGGCAGGCGGCCACACTGGTTGGTGATCTCGGGTCTGAGCCTGATGGCCTTTGTGCTGCTGTGGGCCGGACTCAGTTGGGTGGTGGACTGGGTGCAGCAGAATCAGCTCAATGCCACCTACGAGTTCCCGCGCATCTCGCAGGCCGATGCGGTCGTCTATCCAGGCGATAGTGCCGCGCACCCCAGCCACTATCTGTTTCTGAACCTGGGCGGCACGGTGCTGATCGTCGAGTTCCCCCACGGTGATGCGGCTCATGCCCGCGTCTACAGAGGTCCGACGTTATTCAGCGACCAGGCCGATCAGGTACCCATCACCGGCGAGTTTCGCGTGGTCAACGGCAAAGTGGAGATGCTGGTCCACGTGCAGGACCAGGTCATTCTCTACATCAACGACGGCACCCAGTTCAAGCCGCAGTAGGAGGAGTGAGGAGCCATGTACCAGGTGGAAGACCAGCCAGAAACCTTACTCCTCTACGTCGTGCGCGAGGAAGCGGCTCGTCCTTCGCTCGCGCCGATCATTTTCTCTCTTTTGATGCTCTCTCTGCTGCTCGCCCTCGGTATCGCCCTCCCCTCTTCGCAGCCGGTGACGCGGGTGAGCCTCCGCGTTCCGGCTGTGCCTCTCACCATGAAAAGCTTTACCGCGTCGGTCGCTTTTATGCCGACTGGCGTTAAAACCTATTCCGCGACGACAGCCCATGGCAGGTTGAGTATACGCAACGGATCAGTGATCGGCCAGAGTATTCCGGCTGGATTTGTGGTCAGTGGAGTGGCTACGGATAGAGCGGTCTACGTTCCTGGCGCGACGGCTGATGGTGACGGTTACGCTACCGTCGCCGCGCATGTGGTGATAGCTGGAGTCAACTTACCCGCCTTCGCTGTGGATACTGTCATTGGCACAAGCTTATTTATCCGTAATCCCGAGCCATTCACTGGCGGCCAGCCTGCCTATTCGGTTCAATACGTAACCGAGCAGGACAGGCAGGCAGCGACGCTACAGGCGCGCCGCCAGCTTGCCGGTGAAGTCATCGGACTACACTACCCCTGCAGAGAAGATCGTGTTGCGAGCGTACACACGATGGTCGTCACCTGGCGCTGCCAATTCCTGACGTTCCGCCTCCCGTCATATATGCACGTTTCCGGTGCGCGCTTCGTCGGGAAGAACCTTATGGTGAGTGTCTGGTTTATCGCGCCGATGGAGCGCATCTGGGTGAAGTAACACACAGCTCTCATTTCTGCAATAAAGCCTGCAACGGGCTTTTACGCATGGTCTATACTTCGTAGAAAGTCAAACCCGGCGAGGCCTTTACGTCAAGCCGGGTGCTGCAAAAGGAGAAAAACACATGACTACCTCTCGGGACATTGCCGCAGGCGAACAGTTCCACGAACGGCCATTCTTGAGACAGATGCGCCAGTGTATCCGCGACGGTGAGATACAGCGTGTCGTGGTGACTACCCTTGATCGCCTGTCACGAAACCAGGCGCACCTCATTACTCTCATGGAGGAGATGGATCAGTACAACGTCGAACTTGATGGTGCCAGTGTAGAAAACGCCGAGTAGGAAAGGACTTTTCCATGCCAGAACCACGGACATTCAAACTGCGTCAGGCTGAAAACCGCCCTGCTAACTACACCGGAGCTCTACCAGAAATTGATAAGAAACGGGCAACCGCCGTCCTGGTGCGGCAATCAAAAGACGGCGCTGACACCGCCCAGGCGGAAAGCCGAGAAACTCAGTTGGGGCTGCAAGATTACGGCAGGTTGCTGTATGGCGACGACGAGCCGGACGTTCGTTTGTATGATGAGGGGTCGGGAGTATCGGGGCAAAAACGCATTGACCAGAGAAAGGTACTTGACCGTCTCTATCAGGACATCAACAAAGGAATTATCGGCACGATCGTCCTGGCCAGAGAAGACAGACTGTTTCGCAACAAGCACATGGATCAGGTGGGCGTCTTTACCAAACTGGCGGAAGAAAAGCGGATTAAGCTGATCGTGCCGCCTATTTCATCGGTGGCGCGTTACGACGAGACCAGGGTCTATGACTTTACCGATTACCAGGACCTGCGTGCCTTTCAGGACAAGATGAGAGAGGCTTACGCCTACATTGAGGGGCCGATCAAACACGCGAATCAGTGTAAGCAGAACAAGGCGGATAAAGGGGGATACGATGGCAGGGGCTTACCGCCTGGCCTGGTCGTCAAGGGGAAAAAACAAAGCCAGGCAATCGTGATCTATGAGCCGTGGGCCAAAGAAATTCGCAAGCTGGCTTTTAGGGCGCGAGCGCTGGATTGGGACATGGGCAAGCTGAACAAGGAAGTAGCACGGATGGTGTTTCTCTTCCCTGAAATACCAGAGGAAGACAAAGAGCGGTATATGTTCCGAACGAACCTGCGGCATATACCAGGTGTGGGCTATAAACCACGGGGGCCGCAGGTCATTAAGCGCTGGCTGACCAACGAGATGTATATCGGGTGGTGGATGCCGGATGCGGACAAACCTGACACGATTGTCGATCATCACGCGGCGATTCTGGATTACGCTTTGTTTGCGGAAGGCTATGCGCGGATTAAGGGCTACACGCTCGATGGCGAGCCGCTTGAAATGAATCGTGGCCTCACCCGCATTCGCAACACCCGCGACACTCCGCCAGACGCGCTCTTTCACGGCAGGCTCCTGGCAACCCCTCCTTCCCCGGACAGAACTGCCTTCACCACAGTCGATGATGGCTGCTATGTGGCACGCAGCCAGCGAGCATCCGGCATTCTGACCGATAAGCTTTTCAGGATTTCTGTGGTTCATTTTGACATGGTAGTGATCGAGCGCCTGCTCGCGCTGGAGCGCGCCGATAAGAATTTGAGGGATCGGGTAAAAACCGCACTCGAACAAGTCTACGACCAGCAATCCGAAGACTTTGTCAGCATCCACGAGCAGTTGAAGGGACTGGAAATACAGCTTGCTGACAATGCCGAAAAGCGGCTCGCCACCAGCAGCAAAGACCCGCTCTATGCCAGGCTGCAAAAGCAGGCGGACGAGCTGCTGCAAACCAAAGAACAGTTAGAAGCGAAAAAGGATCGGCTCGGCATTATTGACAGCCCCGAAGAAATCGCCAAGCTCCATTCACTGCTCGGTAATTTTGAGGCCGTCTGGCCGACGTTTGACGTAGAACAGCGGCAGCGAGCTTTCAGTCTGCTCATCAACCGCATCGAAGTCGAGGTGGTGTCACCCCATTGGCTCCGTTTATCTATTGACTGGCTGGATGCCGTCTGTCCCCGTATTGACATTGCCTATCTCTGGAAAGTCACGCCAACACGAGGCGACGTATTAAGCGACGAGGAAGAGGCGATTCTACGTGAGTGTTGGCCCAATGCCTCGCGCTTGGAAGTACTGCGTCGGCTGCCAACCCGAACCTGGCGTGCCTTACAGCGCCATGCCAGCGTTAATCATCTGTATCGGCTGCACTCCGTAAAAGAGGACATTCCCCTGTTTGCCTGTTTTCTGGACTTCATGCCGAAACTGGACGGCCAGTACCTGTTCAGGGACTATGAGACGACGCTCCAATATGTTAAAATAGCCTGCGATAACACGGCCAGAGTGGAAGCGCCACTGTATGCGCTCTGGCTCTTATCTGAAAAGGTGGAAGATTTGGCTAAACTTTTTGATGGGGATTTGAACCTGGGTGCGACCGCCCTGGTGCGCCCCAATAAAAGCATTCTCGGCCTGGAAGTCGGTTCCGTGCGCAAGAAAATGAAGACAAAAGGCTTCGCGGCAGGCGTCAATCGCGATGACCTTGTTAATGGAGCAGCCGAACTGGACGTAGACCTGGATGAACATATCGCGCTTGTCATCGAGGCGATGTCCAGCATCGCGGACACGCTTGGGCTGGCAGGTATACAGGAATCCGCGCTACCTGGATAATACACAACATCATGCAGCAATCATCACAAGCCAGACAACGCCTCTTCGCCGCGAGTGAAGTGGCAGAATTTGAATACTGCCCGCTGGTCTGGTGGCATGAACAATTCGAGCCACTGGCCCAGATCGGCACAGAAGAACTGTTCGCCCGCCTGGTGGAATTGGAGCACGAACATGGCCCCCAGGCCACCTCCCTGCCAGAATATCATGTGATCGAGCAACTACTGCTGCGCGCGGGCGCATTTGACGAGGGCCGCCAGCAGCATGCCGACCACGCCGGAGAAGTCGCGGAGATCGAGGAAGAGGTGCGCGCCGGAGTCCGCGCCAACCACTACACGCGCCTGCTGGCCATCGTCACGACAGTACTGGTAATACTTGCGCTGCTGTTGATTGTCGCGGCCATGCTCTTAAGGTGAGGTTGCACCATGCTGAACACCATTTTGCTTTCAATCGGGCTTGGCCTGCTGCTGGCAGCCTTCGCACTGGCGCTGCTGCTCTTGAACGAGCGGCGCGTCCAGCGATCGCGGTTGATAGCGGAAAAGCAGCGCGCGCTTGGTCTGCCAGGGGGAAAATTGGTGTACGAGGACGCGGATGGACAGGGCGAGCCCCTCTCTTCGCGCGCATACCCACTGGTAGGCAAACCGGATTATGTGGTGCAATTGCCGGATGGCCGGCCCGTGCCCGTCGAACTCAAGCTCAATGTGCAAGATGCCAGCGCGCCGTTCAGCAACCATATAGTACAGGTTGCGGCTTACTGCCTGATCCTGGAAGATTATTTTGAGCAGCCGCCAACACATGGCATCGTGCGCTATGCTGATTGCGAATTTGCCATCGAATACACACCAGCGCTGCGCAGAAAGGTCATCAGATTGCTCACTGAAATGCAGAAGTGCGGCGCACAACAGCCGCCGCCATTGAAGAGCCAGCGCGCCGCCAAGTGTCGCGCCTGCACTTTCAAAGCTATCTGCCCGGTTGGCAAAAACAAATAAAGGGGAAAACGGCTATGGCAAGCGAAACCATTGAACTGATAGGTCACATTATCGACTCCTG
>DATGGW010000277.1:0-7231 GCA_035308345.1 Ktedonobacteraceae bacterium
ATCTCCGCGCCACTTTCCGGGTCGTTTAGATACGTATTTTCATTTTGAAGTGCCATTGCGAGACCCTCCTCTTCCTATTGGCCTGCTACCGTAACTTGTTGGTGAAGGAGCAGTTCATCTACGATGGTCTGCCACACCAACTGCTCCGCATGAATGACGGTGAGAGGCTGGTGGCGTTCTTCTGCCTGTCTCATGGTTTCTATCACGCGGGAACGAAACCCGGCGATGTATGGCTGTTGTACCTGCTGGGCAGGTAAGGCCCGCAGATGGATGTGCCGCGGATCGAAGAATTGCTCTGGCTCAAATGCCAGGGCGATCAGGTCTGCGTAGCTGCTGACAAGCTCCTGGCGGTCGGGTGAAAAGTAATCGAGTTGCGTGCTGGAAACGACGAGGCTTCCCGCAATGCGGCCCCGAAAGATGATGGGAGCGGCAGCTGCACTCCTTTCCCAGGCGCCTAGAGAAACAGGAATGCGGTTATCACTGGCGTATAGATCTGGAATCCCAAACGGGCGGCCAGTGATGACGACGTAGCCGGCCAGCGATTCTGCACCCAGGAGCATGATCTCGGGTTCCATATTCTGTAGCCAGGGTGGGCTACCCCGTCCCATATCGGTCAACAGATTCCTGACCGAGTCTCCTGCCAGGGATGGGAGGCAGCGGGCAACGCTGATGCCGATACCCGAGCGATAAGGATCAAGGTGCTTGAGCGCCTGCTGCAGGATAAGATCGCAGAGCGGCATGTAAAGGAGGCTTTTAGGCAGAGATGCGCGCGTGCGCAAGACACGCATATAAAATTCGCCTGGTATTGTAGCAGACCCGTTCTCCCCCACGTTTTCCGCGAGCACTGCCTCGAAGTGGGGGAATTCCCGTTTGATCAGAGAAAAAAGAACCTCGCGGTATTGTGGCAATGCAGCGAGAAGTTGGCGAAGGTTCTGCGGCCTCGGACTCGATTCGCCATTGACCCAGCGCGTCAGGGTAACGGGATTTACCCGCAGCTCACCGGCGATGCGCTGCCGCTCTGAGCTTGAGGAGATAATTCCCGCCAACAGCTCGCGCCAGGAGCCTGCTACTTCGTCATGCATATGCCAACTCTTCGTTGAAATAGATGTCAATACCTTTTTTGCTCCGAATACTTCTTCTCCATCGAAGGATAGCAGGAACCAGGCAGAATGTCAACACGCTCGCTCGCAGTGAACCTCAGAAACAACGGCATGGCGACCGCAAGGGGTCGCCATGAAGCAGTGAGTGAACCTTTTTCATACAGTTTGCTACTTACCTGTTGTAAGATGGAGTATGATGCAAGTATAAAATGCAATTTCTCTCATCTTTTATGAAAGGAATGGAAATCAAGCAATATGACAGAAAGAGTTATGACTATGCCAGGAGTCGATGCATCTCAAGCGCGCCCTGGCGATATTGTCCTGAGTATCCGCAATCTCTCGAAACTCTATGGGAAACGGCTCGCGGTAGACAACTTGAGCCTGGATGTGAAGCGCGGAGAAATCTTTGGTTTTCTGGGTCCCAACGGGGCAGGCAAAACCACGACCATTCGTATGGCACTCGGTTTGATCGCACCCACCGGAGGCAGCGTCGATATTCTGGGCAAGGATATCGCCACCCACCGGGCGGAGATATTGCCGCGTGTGGGCGCGCTGGTGGAGACGCCCGCGCTGTACCTGTACATGTCGGGTCGCGACAATTTGCGCGCTGTCGGCTCCGCGCTAGGCGGTGTGTCGAAGGCGCGTATCGACTACGTGCTCGAACTTGTGGGTTTGCAGAACCGCCAGAGAGACCGCGTGCGCACCTACTCGCTGGGCATGAAGCAGCGCCTGGGCGTGGCAATGGCCCTGCTGCAAGACCCTGATGTGCTGGTGCTGGACGAGCCTGCCAACGGCCTCGACCCCGCCGGTATCGTCGAGATGCGCGACCTGATGCACCAACTGTCAGCCGATGGTAAGACGGTCTTCATCTCCAGCCACCTGCTGCCGGAGGTGCAGCAGATTTGTACAAGAGTCGCCATCATCAATCTGGGCAAACTGGTAACAGAATCGACCATCGAGGAACTCATCAGCGGACACGGCGAGTTTTTCGTCACGTTGGAGCACGCGCAGGAGGCGCTTGCGCTGGTGCAGGCGCAGGCATGGGGCAAGGGTGCGCGGCTGGATGCGCACGGCATGTTGATTACAGCGGCGCCTGACAATCGCGGGCGCGACCTCAATATATTCCTCGTCAAGGCGGGTTTCGCGCCCGATCTTATTACGAAGGCCACGCAGGACCTGGAAGAGGTCTTCCTGCGCCTGACAAACGGCGGTACAGGAGGTGTGCAATGAGCACGACTATTACATCCGCACCGGCGGAAAACATACAGTTGCGCGACGCCAGGCCCAGCTTTTTCGGGCTGGTGCGTGGAGAGTTCTTCAAGGTTATACGCCTGAGGACGACCTGGATTATGCTGGCGGTAGTGCTCGGTGTGACCATTTTACCCTACATCATCCTGGGTTACGCGCCTCGGAGACTCGCTGATATCACTGCCGACCCGTTGACTTTCTTTTATAACGTGCTATCGACCGGTCTCTCGATCTTGCGCGTCTTCAGCGGTTTCTTCGTGCTGATCGTGACCGCGCGTATGATCGGGCTGGAATACCAGCTCGGCACCATTCGCGTACTGCTCGCGCGCGGCGTGGGTCGGCTGCAACTGCTCTTCGCCAAGCTGCTTACGGTGGTCATCATCGCGCTGATCTTGCTGGTCGTGGGTTTGCTGCTCAACTACCTGCTGACCCTCATCCTGGTAGAGATCAAGACGGGTAATCTGAACGCTTTTAGCGTACTCACCTCTCAATTCTGGTCAGACACCCGGACGTTTGTGCTCTACCTCTTGATTAACACGGCTGTGAGCATTCTGCTGGCAACGGCCGCGGCGGTGCTTGGGCGTTCTGTGTCTTTCGGGCTGACCGCCGCGCTGGTTTTCTTCCCGATTGACAACATTCTCACGGGCATCATGGTACTCGCTTACCGCGTGACCGGCAGCGATTTCTGGCTAAACCTGACAGCCTACTTCCTGGGGCCGAATCTCAATCAGATGCCGGCTGTTCTCACTTCCGGCCGGGTCAGCTCCATCGGCGCGGCTCCCATCTTCTTTACAGACAATGGGGTGACGCATGGCATAGTTGTAGATGGCACGCATACGCTGGTAGTTGCCGCGGTGTATACTGTGATCTTCGCGGTGACCGCAATCTGGCTGACGTGGAAGAGGGATATAAAAGAATAAAATCTACACCAGCCCGCGATACTGATTGGTGATCGGCAAACGCCGGTCGCGACCGAAGGCGCGTGTGGTGATCTTCACACCCGGAGGGGCCTGGCGTCGTTTGTATTCGCTGTAATCTACCAGGCGCATAATGCGTTCGACCATTTTGCGCTCGTAGCCCATGGCCAGTATCTCGTCGAGCGTGCGATCCTCTTCGGCGTAGGCGCGCAGGATAGGATCGAGCAAAGCATAGGGCGGCAGGCTGTCGGTATCCTTCTGGTCGGGACGCAATTCGGCGGAGGGCGGCTTCTCGATCACCGCTGGTGGAATGACAGGCGAGTTACCCAGCGAGTTGCGATAGAGCGAGAGTTCGTAGACCAGCGTCTTAAAGACATCCTTCAAGACGGCGAAGCCGCCTGCCATGTCTCCATAGAGCGTGCTATAGCCGGTGGCCATTTCGGACTTATTACCGGTGGTCAGCACCAGGTAGCCCAGCTTGTTGGAGATAGTCATGAGGATATTGCCGCGTATGCGCGCTTGCAGGTTCTCCGCCGCCAGCCCCAGATCACCATCGCCCAACGCGGGCGCGAGCATCTTGAGCGACGCGCGAAAGGTATCCTCGATGGGGATGGTCCACATTTGCATGCCCAGATTGGCGGCCAGTTCGCACGCATCGCTGCGACTTCCCTCTGAAGAGTAGCCGGAAGGCATAGAGACGCCCAGGACGTTAGCGGCCCCCAGCGCATCAACGGCGATAGCGGCGGTCAGCGACGAGTCGATGCCGCCCGACAAAGCGATGATAACCTTCTTGAAGCCGGTTTTGCGCACATAATCGCCTGTGCATAAAACCAGCGCCGCGTAGATTTCCTGCAAACGCTCCATCTTTGGCTCGATGCGCTGCTCGCCCGGCAGACCGGCATCCGGCAGACCGGCACGAAAGGGACCAGGGCGGGGACAAGCCCCGCCCGTACCCTGTACGGCAGCGGGCGATAGATCATTCGTGTAGGGTAGGGGCGGGGCTTGTCCTCGCCCTGGATCATCTTGCCCCTGCCCCGGAGCCTCGCTGATTACAATCACCGGAACCTCATCGGCGCGCGCCTGCAAACGTTCCTGGCGGCGGCGCGGATCATGCAGGCGCGTGCGGAAGACCGACGCGGTATCCAGATCAACCACGAGCAGGTCTTCGGCGAACTCTTTAGCGCGCGCGATCAAGGTCCCTTGCTCGTTGAAAACCATGCTGCCGCCGTCAAAGACCAGTTCATCCTGGCCGCCCACCATGTTGAGATAGGCCACGATCACCCCGTTGTCTGCCGCGCGCGTCGCCAGCATCTCCTGGCGGAAAAGCGCCTTGCCGGCGTAATAGGGCGAGCCGTTGATATTCAGGATCACTTCGGCTCCCGCGTGCGCCTGCATGGTTATGGGGCCGGTAGGATACCAGATGTCTTCGCAGATATTCACGCCAACATGCGCACCATTGATGAGAAAGAGTGGAGCCTTGCGCCCCGCCTGAAAGTAGCGGTTCTCGTCGAAGACGCCATAATTGGGCAGGTAGTGCTTGTGATACGTCCCACATAGTTTGCCCTCATGAATAATGGCTGCCGCGTTATAGATATCGTGCTCGCGGTCAACGAAGCCAATCACGGAGGTAAGTCCCGGAAATTTCCTGCTGGCATCGATGAGTTCCTGCAAGGCGCGCAAATTGGCTTCCACAAAGCCCGGCTTGAGCAGCAAATCTTCGGGCGGATAGCCGGTCAGAGCCAGTTCAGGAAAACAAACGATATGCGCGCCCGCGGCAGCCGCCTGCTGCATAGCGGTCAGGATTTTGCGCGCATTGCCCTCAAGATCGCCAACAGTCACGTTCACCTGTGCAAGCGCGACGCGAAGCGGTAGAATATTCATGAGAGAGGTGTCCTTTCTCGATAAACCAGGGGTCAGGACCCGAGGGCGACCGCAAGGGTCCCCACCGCTCATCCTCTCCACCCCCGCCCTTACAATGATTACGGAATTGATAATCTATCCAACGTAGTCATTGTAAGGGCGGGAGAAGGGTTGTGTGGAGAGGAGGCCCTTGCGGTCGCCCTGGACTCATACTACCCTTGAACCCTATTTGGAGGATTCTAAAAAATGGATATACAGCTTTATGCCATACATGTGGTTCCTTTTGTGATTATCGTTTATGCCATTTTCTTGCTCTTTATCCACCCGACGAGAGCGGTGCTGCTAGCCTCACTGGCCGGTGGGCTGGTGATGGCAGTCATTAACGCGCTGGTTGATCTTCTAGCATATTATGCCTCATGGTGGCACTATGCTGCCAGTGGCTTGATCTTGCACCTGCCACTACCATTCTACCTCACGCCTTTGCTGATCTATGGCGGCGCGGTCTACCTGCTGACCTGGCGCTTCCAGCAGCGCCAGGCGCGCTGGTTGGTGATCGCATTTTTGATCTGTGTGCCGTTGATCGGATTCGGGCGTGACCTGCTGGATACCCAGGCCACGCAATCCGGCTACCTGGTGTGGAATAGCGCGCTGGCGGGGCCAATCGACTTTGTGCTGTGGTTGGTGATGTTTTTCGCGGGCTACGCGGTATTTCGCGCGCTTGCCCCCGGCAGGCAACCCGCATCTGTTCAGTAGGGACAGTGGGTGGTGTGGGGAAAGGTGGGGGCCTTGTGCCTACAGGACGGGGGATAACCGAAACGGGTAATCGTGTCCGTAGGGGCGAGCCCTTGTGGTCGCCCGCCAGTGTGCGCGCGCCGTTTGATGGCATCATTGCCCATCGCGGGCGGGCGACCACAAGGGCTCGCCCCTACTTCCCAATCTGCTGCGCGATACCCTTTTCGTGGGCGTCGGCCATTGGCAAGTTTGGCCAGAAGTGTTGCGTGGCCGCATCCAGCGCCAGCAGCACGCCGAAACGATACAGGCAGTGCGCGAAGGGTTTGGGGGTTGGGATAGGCGTAGCAGCATTGGTTTGTGGTGGAAGGCCCCTGGCTGTGAGCAGGCAGCCCGCCGCCAGATTCGGTCCATAATTGGTATCCCATTCAACCGACCCGCCGGGAATACCAGGCGGAGTGATATTACTATATATCCCGTAACCAGTCTGTGCCACAAGGTTGTTTGCTGCTTCGCACGAAGGCTCGGCAGTATCAAAGCCGTTTGTAGTTGTGTTAGGGGGAATTCTGGTCGTTACGTGCCATTGGCCGTTGGTACTGCTGATATAGAGGCTTACCAGGTATTCGGTACCCAGATTGTCCGTCTCATCAGGCTGATTCTGCACCACTACCTGTCCATTGGGTGTTGTATAGGTCCAGCTAGAACGAATGACGCCAAGAACATCCCAGCGATCCGGTGGTGACGGCGCTTGAGCGAAATTCGTTACTCCCACCATGCAGAAGAGATGACAGTCCTGCCCGTTAGTACTACAAGTGGAGGCGAAGCCGGGAAATTGTCCCGCGCATGGGCTGGCTGAGCCAGGGTTGGTATCAAGCTGGAAGCGCAGTTTGGCGCGCAGCGTGCTGGTGGCGGTAGCGATAAATTGAGGCGCATTCAAATCCGCGTATTGCTCTCCGGGCTGCACCATATCGCTGGATTGCAGGGCATCAAGAGTGGTCTGCGCTACTTGAAAGAGCGGTTGCTGTTGAGCGGGGGTGAGATCATTAAATGAAGCGGTAAAGGTGATGAGAAAGGCAGACAGGCCCTTATTCGGCCCCCTGGGAACCGGCACGGGTTCGTTCGCCAGGCAATTTGTCTCTGTCACCACCGGGGGTACGATGATGGTGCATTGTTGCGTGAAAGGGTCAGCGCGCCATGTCACTTCATGCACGCCAGGCGACAATTGCAGCGGCTGATCAGCGTTTGGGTTGGGCAGATGCGCCAACTTCTGCCCATCGATGTAAATATTGCCCCAGCCCGGCGTGGTCTGGATATAGAACAGGTTGCTGCCAGGAACAAGCGTGGGAGTTGGCGTTGCTCCGGTGTTGCCACCGGCAA
>DATGGW010000278.1:0-9730 GCA_035308345.1 Ktedonobacteraceae bacterium
CCGCTTTTCAACGCTGGCTGCGCTCGTTGAGCGTGTCCGGCACTATTAGCGACCTGCGACAGCGCGTAGAGATGTTGCGCGAACAGGAACTGGCGCGCGCCATGCAGCGTTTGCCGGACACGCTCAACGAGCGAGAAACAGCGGCTGTGCGCGAACTGACCACGCGCCTTGTGAATAAGCTCCTGCATACGCCTACTTTGCGTCTCAAACACGCGGCTGCTGAGGGGCAGGGGCATGTATATGCTGAGGCTATACGCTATTTATTTGATCTGGAAGTGCAATCTGATGAAACCTATAACGAACATAACGATAGGAACACGAGCCAGCAAGCTGGCTATGCTTCAAACGCAGTCGATAGTAGAACGGCTGCATCGACAGTTGCCCACGCTGGACATCTCGATAGAGCAGATACACACCAGGGGTGATCACAACACCACCCAGCCGCTAACCGAGATTGGCGGCGATGGTGTGTTTGTAATGGAGATCGAACGCGCTCTGCTCGACGGACGCATCGACCTGGCCATTCACAGCCTGAAAGATTTACCCACCACGCAGCCAGATGGCCTGCAAGTATGGGCGGTCGCCGATCGCGAGGATGCGCGTGACGCGATCATCTGGCATGATGAACAATATGCCGCCATCGATGAAAATCCTGGAATTTTGCGCATTGGCACCTGTAGTTTGCGACGCAGCGCGCAGTTGCGAGCGCTATTACCACAGGTAGATATTCTGCCCTTGCGGGGCAACGTCGATACGCGGCTGCGCAAACTGGATGCGGGCGACTATGACGGCATCGTGCTGGCGGCGGCTGGCCTGCATCGCCTGGGAATGCATCAGCAGTTAGAGCATCGCATGACGTATCTCTCGCTTGAAGAGATGTTGCCCGCGCCTGGACAGGGCGCGCTGGCGCTGGAAATACGCGACGAAGCTGCTCTACGCGCGCTCCTGGCTCCGCTGCTCGATAGCGAGGTGCAGGCGACTACCAGCGCCGAGCGTATGTTTATGCGACGCCTGGGAGCCGGATGCTACCTGCCCATCGCGGCCTACGGAGAAATCCTGGGCGGCAGGCTGACGCTGCAGGGGCTGGTCATCAGCCTGGATGGAAAAGAACAGGTGCGAGTGCGCGCCAGCACGCTCTGGACTTCGCAAACAGGCGTTGAGTACGCCGAACTGCTCGGTGTGCAGCTTGCAGAACAGGCATTAGCGGAGGGGGCAGCCGCTATCATTCAAACGGTGGAAGAAGGGCAGGTGCGCGAACATGCTTAACACGACTAACGCTGCCCGACTCCTGGCGGGAAAACGTATCCTGGTGACGCGGACACATGAGCAAGCAGCCTCATTTAGTGATCGCTTGCGCAAACTAGGAGCCATTCCCATCGAGTTTCCTGTCATTCGTATCGCGCCGCCGCAAGACTGGCAGCCGCTCGACGATGCACTACGCCATCTCTGTGCTGCTACATTTGCCTACTATGACTGGCTGATCTTCACCAGCGCCAATGGCGTGGAGAGTGTGTTTGCGCGTCTGAACGAGTTTGGTCTGACCTGGCCAACTGCAAGCGCAACGCGAGTAGCTGCGATTGGTCCTGCTACTTCTGCCGCGCTCGCTCACTATGGAGTACAAACCGACCTTGTGCCAGAAGAGTATATTGCCGAGGGCGTAGCTGCCGCCTTGATTGAGGATGCGCAGAGCCGGGGCGTATCGCTGGCAGGTAAGCGTATCTTGCTGGCGCGCGCGGCAGAAGCGCGCGATGTGCTCGTCACTGAACTACAGGCGACGGGCGCAATTGTGCATGAAGTGGCAGCCTATCGCACACTTCCGGTTGGAAGTGATGATGCTCAAGGACGTGAAGTGGCACGCATGCTGCAAGCCGGTGAGATGCGCGTGCTCACCTTTACCAGTTCATCGACGGTGCGCAATTTCATGCAGTGGTTGACGCAATGCGCGCCGCATATGGCAGAAAAGCTGCGGGACAATGCGGCAGGCGCAATGGTGCCAGTCATCGCTTGTATCGGCCCAATTACCGCGCAAACCGCGCGTGAAATGGGTCTGAGCGCGCAAATCGTAGCGACAACCTTTACCATTGATGGTCTTATCGAAGCTATAGTTCAGTACGAGGAAAAAGCATGACCGAACAAACGACAGTAGCACAGCCTGAACAGGCGTCCGCGCCCGCGAAATCTAAACAGCCGCGCCAGTTGGTGCGTTTCACTTTCTATAAACTCGATCCACAGTGGCAAATGCTGCCGCTGGAGCAGCGCCAGCAGGGAAAACAGCAATTGCTGGCTCTGTACGAGGAACATGCGCAGCACTCCTTGATGCGCAGTTTTGGCCTGTACGGACTGCGCTCCGATTGCGACTTCATGCTGTGGCAGGCCACCTACAATATTGATGACCTGCAGGCATTGAGCAGCAAGCTGCGCCGCAGCGTTATAGGACCTTACCTGCATGAGACGCAGGCCATGCTTTCCATGACCAAGCGTTCCGTGTACGTTGGGAAACACACGCGCGGCCATGATCCGCGCCTGGTGATTACGCCCGACGATAAGAAGTACCTGTTTGTCTATCCATTTGTCAAAACACGCGCCTGGTACGCCCTGCCGCTCGAAGATCGCAAACGCATGATGAACGAGCACATCAAGGTCGGCATCACCTACCCCTCAGTGACGCTCAATACGACCTACTCTTTTGGGCTGGATGACCAGGAATTTGTGGTCGCATTCGAGACGGATAACATCAGCGATTTCCTTGACCTTGTACAGGAACTGCGCGAAACTGAGGCCAGTTCGTATACCCTGCGCGATACCCCCATGTATACCTGTGTCGCGCAGCCTTTAGACGAAATATTGGAAGCCATCGGAGCTTGAGGTCGGATAATATGCATAATTCTCTCAATGCAGCAGGTGAACTGGTATTGACTCGTTCGCACGCCCTCTATGCGCAGGCGCAGCAGCTTATGCCAGGCGGCGTCAACAGTCCTGTGCGCGCTTTTCGCGGCGTGGGTGGTGAGCCGGTCTTCATCGACCACGCGCAAGGCGCTTACCTGTATGATGTGGATGGCAATCGCTACCTCGATTATGTACAATCCTGGGGGCCAATGCTGCTGGGACACGCGCACCCGGCAATTTTACAGGCCGTCACCGCTGCATGCGAGCGTGGCTTTAGCTTTGGCGCGCCCACCGAGGCCGAAAGCGTACTGGCGCAATTAGTGATAGCATGTGTTCCTTCGATCGAGATGGCGCGCTTCGTCAATTCAGGCACCGAGGCGACCATGAGCGCGTTACGACTGGCACGCGCTTTCACCGGGCGCGACAAGATTATCAAGTTCGCCGGATGTTATCATGGGCATGCCGACATGCTGCTGGTGCAGGCCGGTTCGGGTGTGGCAACGATGGGTTTGCCCGATAGTCCAGGTGTGCCGCAGTCCACTACCAGCAACACGCTCGTGGCTGCCTACAACGACAGCGCGGCGGTCGAGCGCTTATTTCAAAGCTATCCTGGCGATATCGCCGCCATCATTGTAGAGCCAGCCGCCGCGAATATGGGCCTGGTGCCTCCACTACCAGGTTTCCTTGAGACATTGCGCAGGCTGTGCGATGAATATGGTGCGCTGCTGATCTTCGACGAGGTCATGACGGGTTTCCGTGTCGCGTTGGGCGGCATGCAGGAACGAACAGGCATCAGACCGGATTTGACCTGTCTGGGCAAAATTATCGGCGGGGGTCTGCCGGTTGGCGCGTATGGTGGGCGGCGCGATATCATGCAGTTGGTAGCGCCGCTGGGGCCGATGTACCAGGCCGGTACGCTTTCGGGCAATCCACTGGCAATGGCTGCCGGTATCGCTACGCTGCGAGAACTGCGCAAGCCCGAACAATACGCCGAACTTGAACGCAAAGGTCAACTTCTGAGCGATGGCATAGAACGCGTGCTGCGCGAAACTGGTAAAGAGGCCCAATTTGTGCGCGTTGGCGGCATTTTCTGCCTGTTCTTCACGGCTGAACGAGTGATCGATTATGCCAGCGCGAAAACATCTGATACCGCGCGCTTTGCGCGTTTCTTCTGGAGCATGCTCAGGCGCGGCGTTTACCTGCCGCCTTCCCAGTTCGAAGGCTGTTTCATCTCGCTCGCGCTTGAAGATAGCATGATTGAGCAGACGGTAGATGCAATCAGGGTAGCGTTGATTGAAAGCGCGCCTTAAATATTAAATGAAAGGCACCGATTGCTTGAAAAAGACGTTTGTCATCATTTTTACTCCAGGCGCCAACTGGATAGTAGGTAAAACCAGCCGTGAACAACCGTACTGGACAGAGCACGCGGCATTTATGGATGCGCTATTCGAGAATGGCATAGTGATTATGGGCGGACCTTTTGCTGATTATAGCAGTATCATTATTGTCCTTGAATCCTCCGATGAGGGCGAGGTGCGAGACCTGTTCAGGCATGACCCTTTCGTTGTGCAAAGAATATTGCACCTCAGCAGCGTCCATGAATGGCTCGTTTTTCTTGATACGCGAAAAAAGGGAGAGTAAGGGCATGAGTACATTTCCCACGGTGCGTATGCGGCGCACTCGTCAGAATGAACAACTGCGCGGCCTGGTGCGTGAAACCCACCTGAATGTCGAGCAATTGATTTATCCCCTGTTTATCGCGGAAGACCTGGCTGAACCGCGCCCCATTGCGTCTATGCCGGGCATTGTGCAGTGGCCATTGGAGCATCTTGGGCGAGAGATGGAACGCATCGCCAGCCTGGACATTCCCGCGGTGCTGCTCTTTGGCATTCCTGCTGAAAAGGATGAGGTCGGTTCGCAGGCGTATTATGAGCAGGGCATAATCCAGCGCGCCATTCGACGCATCAAGGCCGAGACGCCCGGCGTGCTGGTTATGACCGACGTGTGTCTATGCGAATATACCAGTCACGGTCACTGCGGCGTGATCCACGATGGCACAGTGCAAAACGACGAGTCGCTGAGCCTGCTGTCGGACATGGCGCTATCGCATGTCGAAGCCGGGGCAGACCTGGTAGCGCCCTCGGATATGATGGACGGACGGGTGGGAGCCATTCGCCGTTCGCTCGATGAGCATGGCTTCAGCGCGACGCCCATCATGGCCTATTCCGCCAAGTACGCATCCGGCTTCTACGGTCCGTTCCGTGAGGCGGCCGGTTCCGCGCCGCAGTTTGGCGACCGCCGCTCCTACCAGATGGACCCCGCCAACGCGCGCGAAGCACTGCGCGAGATCGACCTGGATATCGCCGAGGGAGCCGATATCGTGATGGTCAAGCCCGCGCTGGCCTACCTGGATGTGATTCGACGGGTGCGCGACCACTGCGACCTGCCCATCGCCGCCTATAACGTGAGCGGCGAGTTCTCCATGATTAAGGCCGCCGCGCAAAACGGCTGGATCGACGAACAGCGCATCGTGATGGAAGTGCTGACGGGCATCCGGCGCGCTGGCGCTGACATGATTATCACCTATTTCGCCCCAGATGTGGCCGGGTGGCTGCGGGAAAAGTAACTGTCTTAGTGCGCCTTCTCAAGTCTATAAAGGGGATAAACTTTATAGAGAATTCTAGTTGAAGAACACCACCGGATAAACCGAGGGACGACCTTTGCTGGCATAGGTCTCTTGCACAAACTGCCGGACGAACGACAAATCGAGTGTTCGCTCTAGATGCCGATAAAAATGGTCTGCGGGTACTAACTCTTCTAAAGAAACATTGATCAGCGGGGCAAAGTACCGCTGTTTGCTTCCCATCATTGGAGTCGCCTTTCATGCACAAAGACGGGATTTGCGGCTGAACCAGCAACCCTTGTGCCTCTTCATCTTTCCTCAGAGGAAACCGGGGGAGTGGTTCTCCAAGGAGCCTGTTGTTTTCCGTCGTGTTCAGACGGACGTAACCACAGCGAGACATGCGCTGGCTGCATCGTCTCCTGCACCACTGACAGCAACTGCTCACGCAATTGGTTCAAGTCCACCTCATTGCGCAGCGTAGCACCGAAAGCAGCCAGCGTGCGAGCCGCATCGTACTTGCGGCGGTAGAAGCGGCGATCGATGATGTTCTGGATGCGCCGCCGTAGTGGCTGGAACAGGGCCGCGATTGCCAACGTCGAGGTGACGATAGCCAGTGAGTTGCCCCCAGTGAAACCGCGCAAGAGAAATTGCAGGAGGAGAATACTGCCGACGTAGACTGATGCAAGCAATACTGTCAGTATGCTATAGACCAGCGTGCGGTTGATCAGCGTGTCGATCTCCCACAGCCCGGAGCGTAAAATAGCGATAGCGACTGAGATAGGGAAAAAGAGGAGTACGAAAGGCAATATCGTTTGGCCAATCAAGTCGGAAAGCAAGGTATAAAGTGGGGTCACTGGCAAGAACAAGGGTAACAGAGCATACAATACACCGATCACTATGAGGAAGCCTCCAAAGGTAATGGCTATCCCGAAGATCACCCACTTGGTCTGCTGGCGCTGCACCGGAGTGGATATCCGCCAGTAACGGTAGACCTGCGCGACCACATAACTCGCGACCACCGGCAAAAACAAGAAACCTACAGGCCAGGACTGGGTAATTGGCGCATTAGGGAAGAAGACCCCAAGGAACCAGTAGAAAATATTCACCACCATGAGCCAGCGCGTCCAGCGCGGGAGAAACCGCCCATCAGGGAAGACGTAAAAGAAAAGGGCAATGGCGATGTCGATGAAAAATTCGATGCCATTGGCGGGCAACTGCCAAACTGGAGGCAGCGCTCTCACGGCGCTGTTGGTGTTGAGTGCCACTGGAAATGACACCAGGACAAAAGAGACCAGCAGCGCCATGCGATCATTCGACTTACGCCAGAAGACCACTATGCCAACGGTGGCGTAGATGAGCATGGTGAGAATGCCTGATAGAACCTGATACCAGGCATAGAAGTCGAGGGAGAGATGCATCTCCTGGAGTTGCCGCACCTCGTTGGCAGTGAGGCCGAGACCAGACCCATCTGGAGGGCTAATAACATGCAGGGCTGCATAGTAGGCCGACATACTGGTGGCGAAGAGCACAAGCATGCACACCACCAGGATCACCCAAACAAGGCGCGCAAGTATGAGCCAGCGCCCATGCAGGCTCGTGTCAGCGCTGCCAGGCAATGTGGCACTTGTAGCCGGTTTCGATGCAGTTTTATCTAAGCTCACCTGCGCGCTCCTGTGTCAGGCTGAACACGCAACAACCTTCAATACACAACAGCATTTTATCATATCACTGTCTCGTTATCGTTACGGAAAGCGTTACGAACCGCCTACGCAAACCTGAGGAATTGTTGTAAATTATCTCATCCTCTCTGTACCAACAATTTCGAGTTTTTCAAAAGGCTGGATGGGTATTGGAACTGATCTTATTGCACCAGGAGTTTGTGTACCTGTTGCTGCTCATGCCTATACCGCACGATTGCAAAAAGCTTGGGTGCAAAGAAGTCAGGCCGAGGTCGGCGCGGCCTGGCAGAATGGCTATGCGGAGCGGCTGATGCGCACAATCAAAGAGGAAGAAGTTGACTTATCCGAATATGAGGATTACACTGATGCGGTGAGACAACTGGGACGCTTTCTCGATGAGGTCTACATGCACAAGCGCATCCACTCGTCGCTGGGATAGCTGACCCCGGTTGAGTTTGAACAGCAGTGGCACCCGTCGCAAGCTCCTCCGATGCCTGCTGGGATCGAGAGAACTGCTGGAGAGGAGAGGACTCACAATGAATAGAGAAGCAGCCATTGCCTTTGTCCGCTCTACAGGAGATCTGGTAGAACAGGCCCGTTTGCGGCAACTGCTGGATGGAGCACGTCCTGCGCCAGAAGTCATCCAGCAGCTCTTCGCCGGGCAACACGAGGATGGAGGATGGAGTCCATTCTGGGCACCTGAGTACAGCTCGCTCGACGCCACTTGTTTTCACGTAGCACAGGCAGAACAACTCGGCCTGACAGCAAGCGAAGTGGTGGTCAGCCAGGCCCTCACGTTCCTGGCGCGTCGCCAACACGCGGACGGGAGTTGGGAAGAAGAGGAACGCATGGCAGAGGTGACGCCACCCTGGGCGACCCCAGGCGTGCTCGCCGCTCATCTCTATCTCACCGCCAATTGCGGCTTCTGGCTCGCGGTTTGGGAAGACCCAGGTGAGAACGCCCGGCGAGCCGCGATCTACCTGCAACGACATCTCGTTGAAGAGGGGCAGTTGCCCACGTTCCTCCATGCGCACTGGCTCGCAGGAGGCTTATGGTATCGCATCCACTGGCCAGAGGCCAATCGGGTCTTCAGCTCCCTGCAACAACGGCTCTCAGACCTGGCAGTGAGCAATCTCGCCTGGTTGCTGTCCACGTTGCTTCTCGCTGGGGTAGCCGCAGACCATCCCTTGATCGCACAAGCCGCTTCTCGTTTAGAGCAGCAGCAAGAGCAGGATGGGCGTTGGCCCAGCGAGGATGGGTCCGCCAGAGATGCCCATACCACTTTAGAGGCGATGCGAGTCCTTCGTCTCTGCCGTCGTTTCTAAGAGGATGTCGTCTTACGAATGTGTAGGGATGTTGTTTTCAACAGTCAAGAAATGTGTCCAGCTTTTTGGATCCACTACAGTATTTCCGGCGACGTATATTTTCGTCTCCAAAGTAGATGACTTCATCTCGATTCCCCCAACCTGGTAATCATCAGCGAAGCTGGCTGTATCTCCTATACCTCATGAAACGTGCATTAAAGAAGAGTCACATTTTCACACGAGCGCTCTCATACTTAAATTTGATGCTGGGAGTCTATCCTAAAACGTAAGTCGGAGAGCAAGTATTTATGTTAAAGGAGCCAGGGAGGGCTTGATTATGAAGAGAGATATGTTGAGACGGTCTGCCGCCGAATTACTCGGAACATTCGCCCTCGTTTTTATTGGCTGCAGCACGCGAGCAATGGTAGGTGATACGACAGATTTCGCAGGAATTTTAGTCGTGCATATAGCCTTCGCCTTTACCATAGGAGCAATGATTTATACCTTGAGTCATATTTCTGCTGCCATTTTTAATCCCGCCCTCACATTAGGCTTTGCTGTATCAGGGCGATTTCCCTGGCGCTATGTTCTTCCTTACTGGCTCGCCCAATTTGTGGGAGCCGTAATAGCCGTTGGTCTTGACCTTCTTATTCTTCCAGAGAAAGCTCCATCTGTTCACTTTGGGGCAACCATGCCTAAAGCTGGTATTATTCCCGCTCTTATTATTGAGGTAGTTCTTACCTTCTTTCTGATGCTGGTGAACATGGCTTCGGCGACGGATAAGCGGTTTAAGCGAGCCGATAGCGGCCTGGCGGTAGGGTTTGTCATCCTGGTGTCAGGGCTAATGGGGAATTCCTTGTCGGGAGCAAGCATGAATCCTGCGCGCAGCCTGGGACCGGCGCTCTTTGCCGGTGGAAGCGCCTTAGCCAATGTCTGGATCTATTTTGTAAGCCCATTTCTCGGAGCGATCCTGGCAGTGGGAGTGTACCAGATAATACGCGGGGGTGATGACCATACCAAGGATGTTCTCGAGGAGCCAGCAGACGAAGAAAATCCAAAAGGTGTGCTGAAGCCTGCTGAAAGCGGCATTGGATACACTGATACTTAGACGGAAGTGAAGTCCTGATCGCCTGGATGCAAGCTGATTGAGACTAAGTCACCGTCAGGGTGATTGTCACCGTCGCCTCCCTGGTTGATCCGATATCATAGTAAAGGAAACCAGTGTAGGTACTGACAGA
>DATGGW010000279.1:0-8164 GCA_035308345.1 Ktedonobacteraceae bacterium
GCCCCTACTATATACGGTTGGGCGTTCCGTCCGTGTATAGTAGGGGCGACCCTCGCGGTCGCCCTGGAGGCGGGACGAGGCCAATTTCGACGATCCTTAACTTGACGCCTATTGGGCGGGGACAAGCCCATGCCCCTACCATGGACGGCTGGAAGTCCCATTCGTATAGGGTAGGGGCGGGGCTTGTCCCCGCCCTGGATGCGCCTGGGAGTGTCCTCGCCCTGGTCACTCGTAGTCGCAGTTTGCTAAGATACTCAAAAATATGCTACACTTCAGGTGAAGCCAGTCAATGAAGACTGCACGCCTCATATGGTTATGCGCAGCGTAAGCGCAATTGGAGGAAATAACAATCATGATTACTCGTAAAGATACTGTAGATATACCTGCATCTTTCTCACATATTCCCCTCTCTAAACAGGAACAACGCAGATTACTGAGAACCTTTCGCCAACAAATGGTAGCCCGTTACCGGCCTGTCATCATGCAGGGAGCAGGGCCAATCCGCGTTATGGCCCGCATGGTTGGCGAACTGGAGCAGCAATGTCGCGATTATTATATAGACGAGGAAATCATGCAGACCGAGATTGTCAACCGCACCATTGGCGATGTCGACCTGCGCCGCGTCAGCGAGTGCGAGGGAAAAGCGGGAGGACCTGGCGACTATCGCATGCTGGCCGATGAACTGGGCGTAGCGCTTCCAGGCGAGCAGTTGCATGGCTACACCGCCAGTGGAGATACCTATCTCTGGCTGCGCGAACAGATGATGGAATGTGAGAGAAGATTACTACAGCAGCATTTCGATGTGCGCATGTATGATATTCCAGGCGTCGGCAATCCGCTGCTGCGTGAATGGCTGGTGGGAGATATGCAAGCGTGGGGCCTACCCGTGACGAAGGAGCAGCTATACCTGGCGCTGGGCGCGATGGATAGCGCAGATAAAGTGTTACGCGCCATGCATCAAGTCTTGCGCGAGCGCAATGTTGCTAACCCGGCTGTTCTGTTTCCAGCGCCGGGCTTCAATGTGCCTGAATGGCAGGCCCGTTCCTATGGCTATCAACTGCATCACTTCCGCACCACCGCCGAAGATGCCTTCAAGTTAACGCCTGCTGCGCTCGCTGAGTTGCTTCAGCAAGCGCCGGATATCTCTCTCATCTATCTCACTATAACAAATAATCCCACCACATTTGCTTACACTGCGGACGAACTCAACGCGCTTTATGCCGTGCTGCGTGCATACTGGGAGGCCGGGCGTGACATCTACATACTGGCGGACCTGGCCTACATAGGCACATCTGAGCCAGCAGCAGACATGCAGCGCATGGCGACTTTTGCCACGCCCGATGTGCTGCGGCATACTATCTTTATCAACAGTTTCTCCAAATCATACACCTTGACGGGCGAGCGTTTCGGCTATGTGACGATTGGCGATGCGGAGCTTGCGCCCGCGCTCACGACAGGCTGGACCAACAGCACGGCCTCGCTGCCGGGCGAATGGCAACTACGCTATATGGCCTATTACCGCCTCATCCAATCCCGGCCCTGGCTAATCGGAAAGCTGCGCGCCCTGTATCGCCTGCGGCGCAAACGGTTGGCAGCGCAATTGCGGATCATCAACCAGGAGCAGGGTCTGTTTGAACGGATTCATCTCGGCGACGACGCCACCGTCTACAATTGGAGCCAGTTGCGCCAGGGAGAAGATGCTTTTTCGCTCTTCGAGAAAACGGGCATCGCAGGCGTACCCGGTTCCGGCTTTGGCTATAGCGACGATTATATTCGCTTCTCGATAGGCGTCATCCCCGTCTCTCATCATTTGTAATGGCGACCACAAGGGCTCGCCCTTACGGATACAATTACCGCTTTCGGTCGTCAAAGCTCAGCAGGGCGAAGGTTGAGATGAGGCTGTGATAATAAGCCTTGATGAAGAGGTGCGCCAGATGATACTCTGATAGAAGATGTGAGTGCAGCGCGCCCTCTCTATTTGTGGTATGTTTCACGTGAAACATATGATGCACACTTGCGTCACCAGACAGGCAGCGACTTGTATTACAACATTGCACCAAAGGAGATATACGTATATGACCACGCGCATAGGTATCAACGGCTTCGGGCGTATCGGGCGTCAATCAATGAAGGCGCTCCTCGAACGCTATCCTCGCGAGATCGAGGTCGTGGCCGTCAACGATCTGACTGATACCAGAACCAACGCCCATCTGCTGAAATATGACTCTACCTATGGCCGTTTCCCCGGTGAGGTCGAAGCTACCGCCGATGCGTTGATCGTCAACGGACATAGTATAAAAGTGATTTCACAGCGCGACCCGGCGCAAATTCCCTGGGGCGACATGGGCATTGAACTGGTGATTGAGTCAACCGGCCTCTTTACCGACGCCGATAAAGCCGCCGCGCATATCAGGGGCGGGGCGAAGAAAGTTATCATTTCCGCTCCTGCTAAAGGCGAAGACCTGACAATGGTTCTGGGCGTGAACGAATACATGTACGATCCCGCCAAACACCATATTATCTCCAACGCTTCCTGCACGACTAATTGCCTGGCTCCTGCCGCCAAAGTCATCAACGACACCTTTGGCATCGAGAAAGGCCTCATGAATACCATCCACTCCTACACCAACGACCAGCGCATACTTGACCAGGTTCACAAGGACCTGCGCCGCGCCCGTTCCGCCGGAGTGAACATCATTCCCACCAGCACCGGCGCAGCCCGCGCGCTGGCGCTGGTCATTCCCGAACTCAAGGGACGCTTCGACGGCATGTCGCTGCGCGTGCCAACCGTCACCGTCTCGGTGGTCGATTTCGTGGCTACCCTGCGCAGGGACACCACAAAGGATGAAGTGAACCAGGCTTTCAAAGATGCAGCCGCGGGCGCGCTCAAAGGCATTCTTGACTACACCGATGAGCCGCTGGTCTCGACCGACTTCCGGGGCGACTCGCATTCCTCCATCATCGATGGCCTGTCTACTATGGTCATTGGCAATATGGTCAAGGTCATAGCATGGTATGACAACGAGTGGGGCTATTCTAGCCGCGTGGCCGACCTGACCCATTTCATCGCGCAAAGAGGGTTTTAAGGTTTTAGTAAGGCTTTAATTATGAATAAAAAGACCGTTCGCGATATCGATGTCGCCGCAAAGCGTGTTTTGATGCGCGTCGATTTCAATGTGCCGCTCGACGCGGAGCAGCGCATCACCGACGATACACGCATACGCGCCGCCCTGCCTACCATCCAGTACTTGCTCGATCACGGAGCGGCGCTTATCCTCATGTCGCACCTGGGCCGCCCTGATGGCAAAGTGGTAGAGAAGTTGAGCCTTGCGCCCATCGCTCGACACCTGAGCGAATTATTGGGCAGACCTGTACAGATGGCAGCGGATTGCATTGGGCCACAGGTAGAAGCGCAGGCCAGGTCGCTGCATGTCGGGCAGGTCTTGCTGCTGGAAAACCTGCGCTTCCACAAAGAAGAGGAGAAGAACGATCCCGCCTTCGCGCAGCAACTGGCGGCGTTGGGCGAACTTTATGTCAATGACGCTTTCGGTACCGCGCACCGCGCCCATGCCTCGACCGAGGGTGTGACGCGCTTCCTGCCGGGTGTGGCAGGCTTCCTGATGGAGCGCGAGCTTAATTTCCTGGGAGCCGCGCTGGAACATCCGCAGCGACCCTTTGCTGCCATTATAGGTGGAGCGAAGGTTTCCGATAAGATAGCGGTGCTGGAACGGCTTATCAGTATGGTCGATATGCTGCTGATCGGCGGCGGCATGGCTAACACGTTCCTCAAAGCAGAGGGTTATGAAATCGGCGACTCCCTGTTCGAGGAGGGGAAGGTGGAGCAGGCGCGCGACCTGCTCGCCAGGGCGCGCCGGCGCGATCTGACGCTGTTGCTGCCGGTTGATGTGGTAGTGGCAGATCGCTTCGCTGCCGATGCGCATCATAAGGTAGTCGCCGCCGATGATGTGCAGGAGGGCTGGCGCATCCTGGATATTGGCCCACAGACCATAGAGGCATTCCGCGCAGCCCTGGCAAATGCGCAGACCATCGTATGGAATGGCACGCTGGGCGTGGCCGAAATGCCAGCGTTCGCCAGAGGCACCAATGCGCTGATAGAGATATTGGCGCGGCGCACGCAAGCCGGCGCGACTACTATCATTGGCGGCGGCGATTCGGCGGCAGCTGTCGATGCAGCGGGCGCGGCAGAACATATGACGCATGTCTCAACTGGCGGCGGCGCGTCGCTCGAGTTCCTGGAAGGCCGTGTTCTTCCAGGTGTTGCAGCTTTACAGGATAAGGACGCATGACAACAAGCACACGCACCGTCATCATCGCGGGCAACTGGAAGATGCACTATGGCCCCAGGCAGGCAGCCGCATTTGCCTCGGAGATATTGCCAGAACTGGCGCCGCTCATCGCGGGGCACCAGCATATCATGTCCATACTTTGCCCCCCGGCTATCTCGCTGGCGGCTGTTCACCGTGTCATGGGTGAGCGACATCACCAGCGTATCGAACTGGGAGCGCAAAATATGTACTTCGAGGAAAAAGGCGCTTTCACCGGCGAACTGGCTCCTTCAATGGTACGCGAACTATGCACCACCGTCATTCTCGGCCACTCTGAACGCCGCACCTACTTTGGCGAAAGCGATGAACTTGTCAACAAGAAAACCCTGGCTGCCCTGCACCACGGATTGCGCCCGATTGTCTGCATCGGCGAACGCCTCGATCAATACGAGGCCGGGCAAACCAGGGAAGTGATTCGCCAGCAGTCGCAGCACAGCCTGGCCCATTTGCCTGTGGAGCAGGTTAAACAGATGGTTATCGCTTATGAGCCGATCTGGGCTATCGGCACCGGCAAATCCGCCACTGTTGAAGGCGCAGGCGAAGTGATTCACTATATGCGCCAGCTTTTCAGTGAGAACTATGGAGATGAGGCCGCGCGTGCTGTACGCATACTCTACGGGGGCAGCGTGACCTCAGCCAACATCGGCGAGTTTATGGCCCATCCCGATATCGATGGCGCGCTGGTAGGGGGAGCGAGCATCAAGCCCGATTTCGTGGAAATCGTGCGCAAGACAATTGAAACAGTGCAACTGTAACAGTGGCGCTGAACCAGGGCGACCGCAAGAGCGCGCCCCTACGGTCGCCCTTTTAGAGCAAACTGTGAAATCAATTACCCCTCAATCACCTCAGTTTGCCAGATACGCACGGCCCCATCCTCGGCGCTGTTGGCCAGCAAACCATGTGCCCCAAATACCACGCCGTAGACTTCGATGCGATGGTTGATGGTTTGCAAGGCGCGTCCCTGGCGCACATCCCATAATTTCAGTGAGCCATCTTCCGAGCCGGAGACCAGCAGGCGGCCATCGGCAGAGAAATCGACCGTCCAGACGGCTCCGTCATGACCCGTCAAGATTTGCGCTAGCTGGCCGTTAGAGGTATCCCACAGGCAGATGGAGCCATCGGCGGAACAGGAGGCCAGCAAATTACCGTCGGGCGACCATGCTACCCCGTAGACGATATCGCTGTAGCGCAGGCGGCGCTGCAGCGTACCAGTGCGCGTATCCCACAGGCAGATGTTTTTATCAAAAGAGCAGGAGGCGAGCAGCGTGCTATCGTAGGAAAAATCGACCCCAACCACGACGTTATGATGCCCTTGTAAGATATGTATAGTCTCGCCCGTGGCGGGGTTCCAGATACGCACGCTTTCGTCATTGGAGCAGGAGGCAAGCATGCGGTTATCGATGGAGAATGCGACCGTCCAGACCGCGCTGTTATGCCCTTGTAGCACCTGTAAAGCCTCGCCGGAGCGCGCATCCCACAGGCGCACCGTCTTATCTTCTGAGCATGAGGCGATCATTTTGCCATCCGGCGCATAGTCGACGCCCATCACCGCTCCTTCGTGTCCCGTAATGGTGTGCAGCAATGCGCCAGAGATGGTGTCCCACAGGCGCACCGTCATGTCTTCACCGCAGGAAGCAATGATTTCGCCGTCGGGTGAGAACACCACGTCATCGACATGGCCGTGGTGGCCTGTGAGTATGTGCAGAGGTGTGACCTCGACTCCGACAACGCGGCGTTCGCGTCCCGGTGGTTGTGGTGCAGAAGCGGTTTTCCATTCCGCCCATTCGATCAGCGTCATTGAGCCATATTCATTGCCGAATTTTTGTGGGTACTGGGCTTCGTCCTGACCTATAGTTTCATCGAGATAATCGTAGAGTGTGCCAAGTGTAATGCGCCCCGTGCGCGGGTTGGCCGCTTCCCCTTCCAGGGCGTCTAGCAAGCGCGACATAAAAGCGCCCCGTCCCTGCTCCATCTGCGACCTGGACATTTCGCCGCTGCGCTGCGCTGTGAGTATTATGCGCCCTTTATCGCGCGGCAAAGCGCTGAGCGACTGACCGAAAAGCCGCGCTACTTCTTCAGCCGGTTTAGCGTGTTTCCATGCGCTTCCCGCGTGCGCTACGTCCAGGATAGTCAGGATGTTGCCAGCTTTCGAATCATGCAGGTAGTGATCGACCAGCGTTGGAATGTGCAGACCGGTGGCCGGTTTTTCCGCCCTGGTTGCGCGCAGCGCCAGGTAGCCATCTTGTGTGGCGGGATCGAGCAGCGCGTGACCCGCGAAATAGATCAATACCAGGTCATTCTCCTGTGCGCGCACCAGGCAGAGTTCGCGCAGTTGGCTCTCGATCTCGTCGCGCGTCGCATCCTCGCCCGCCAGGAAGACCATGTTTTCCGCGCGCCAGCCCCCGCGTTCAGGGTCGATCAGCAGCTGGTACAGGCTTTCCGCGTCCGCCTGCGCAAAGGGCAGGAATGGAAAGTTTACTCCGTCTTGATAATGCTCTATGCCGGCGACCAGTGCGTAACAATGTTCCACGTCTTACCTCTGTATTTTCTATTTTGATATGGTCAGATTATACAATATACCTGGCTCACAAGGGTCCGTGAATTATTGCCGGGGCGACACCATTCCAGACATTTGGAGATAAGGTCTGTCACCCTGAGCGCAGCGAAGGGCCGCCCATAGGAAGTCTTATCTCCAAACGTCTGATACTATCCAGAGAGCTTTGTGCCGCGCTTCTGAATGAGGTATACTTAAGCTAGCAATCTTGGTATATGACTGCTAGCCCCGGTAACTTTCTGTAATCTAATACGTATATTAGACGTAATCATTGTAGGGGCGATCCTTGCGGTCGCCCTGGAATCTCCGCACTTGCGGGTCGTCATGGAAGCCTCTACTTGCGGGTAGCCTTGAAACAAGTTATTATCCTTATATAGCAAGATTAATCACACTGATTGGTTGTAGGGGCGAAATGAATCGCACCCTACCACAACAAGAAAGCAGGTCTGAATCTATGGATGCTCAGGCTCCGTATATGTACCAGCGCAATCCCAATGAGAGGCCGAACATCCCTCAGCGTCCTACTCCCAATGGTGGGAATAATGGCGATGGCAATGGCGGTCCACCACGGAAGACAGGAAGCACGCTTATTGTGCGCAGCCTGATCGTGCTAGGCCTCTTATTATTGGGGTGGTACCTGATCCAGTTCTTCACGGGGGGGTCAAGCAATAGCAATCCCAACGCGATTGAGATACCATATAGTACCTTTTACCAGGAGGTCGCTGACGGGCATGTCAAGGATGTAATATTCAGCGGACAGGATGCCAATGGTGATTTCAAAACACCTCAATCTATTGTAGATATAAATGGAGTCAGCAAAACTGGCACCGCTTTCCACTTCACACAGCTTACCAACGGTGATCCAAATCTCACCACACTGCTGAACAATAATGGCGTCAGCTACCAGGCGAAAGCATCATCTGACAGCAGTCTCTTTTTGACCATCCTGATCAACTTACTGCCCTGGCTGGTGATAGGCGTCTTCTTCTTCTTCATTATCCGGCGCGCCACACAGGGGCAGCAGAACATCTTCAGCTTTGGCAAGAGCAAGGCTAAAGTGGTGTTGGAAGACCGCCCAAGCACGACTTTCGCGGACGTAGCCGGGGTGGACGAGGCCAAGAACGACCTTGTCGAAGTGGTCGAGTTTTTGAAGACGCCGGGAAAGTTCCAGAAACTCGGCGGCAGGATACCGCGCGGGGTGCTGCTGGTTGGCCCTCCTGGAACGGGCAAGACGCTGCTGGCGCGCGCGGTGGCGGGAGAAGCC
>DATGGW010000280.1:0-19033 GCA_035308345.1 Ktedonobacteraceae bacterium
TTTCCGAGTTGATCACATCTATCGGGTTCAAAGAATCAGCGCGCCAGATCGTAGCCAGAATCGGCCATCTCAATAATTGGATGAGAGCCTCCGGAGTGCGCACGCGAGTGTCCAAACGCTCGTACAACAGTGCAAGCAGCATACCCAGTAATAAGCCTGCCAGGAGACCTCCACCTGTATTGAGTAGCACACTCGGTCGCACAGGCCCGACAGCAGGCTGCGCAGATTGGACCACGTCCATCAAAGTACTGCCTTGCACCTGCGTCAGCTCGAGCTGTGCCAAAGCTGACTGCCACTGGTTGTACTTCTGCTGCAATCCGCTCAATTGTGACTGTAAAAGGGCCACTTGTCCCTGGTTCCCTGCCTTTGCCTGCCCCTGCAGCGTAGAAATTTTCGTCGTTGTGTCGTCGATCTGCTGGCTGGTCAGGTCAAGCTGCTGCTGTATCTGCTGCTGCGCCTGGGCATTTTCCTGCTGTACCGCCTGCCCTTGCTGTTCGATCAGTGTCTTCGCGACATCGTTTGCAAGACTGGCCGCCCTGGTCGGGCTCGGATCAACAACATCGATCTCAAAAAGCTGCGTATTGGTTTTGGGCGAAGAGGAAACCTCCCCCGCAAGCTGGATCACCGAGAGGCCAGGGTAGTGGGACGCGACCTCGCGCAGTACGGGATCGCTCGTCGCTAAGGTCGCCACTGTTTGCACGAGTTGCGCACTTGCCAGCAAATTATCATAACTGGGTTGGTTAGTATTGCCGGAGCGAATAATGACCTGGACAAGCGCAGATGACTGGTAGAGGGGTTTCATTAGTTTGCTGCCAACAAATGCTCCTGCCCCTACAAATAAGAAACAGATTACAACGAGCATCCATCGTTTTATCAATATTGTCCAGAATTGCTCGAACGTCATCTTCCCTCTCCTTCTATAGTATTGGACACAGCAGAGTATGCCCGACTATCCTCTACCACAGCATGAGGAATGGGAGTAGTGGGTAAGGCTTCAAGCACGTGCAACGCCGACGTAGGGATAGGCATCTTCTTTCCAAGCAAGCGCGCAATGTGTGCTTCGAGCTCCGCTGTTAGTTGATCGCGATCGAATCGCGCCTCGACGTACGCACGGCCCTTCAGTCCTAACAGCTCCGCCTCTTCAGGATGGTCTCGCAAGTAGAGAATCCCGGATACCAATTCCTCTGTATTCTCTGGCTCTACGTAAATTGCTGCACAGGCCTCTTGCACCGCGAGCTGGCGCGCTATGCCTTCAGCTCCTAAGATAAAAGGGCGCGCGCTCGCCATCAATTCAAACATCTTGAAAGGCAGTGTGCCCTCTAGCAATGGCAATTTACGTAGTGGGATCATACTCGCGTCAGCAGCGGCTAAGAGCAGCGGCATGCGATTATGAGGCACGGAATCCAGGAAAGTGACATTTGCGAGGTGGAGGCTTTTAGCTCGTGCTATCATATCAGCCTTCCTGGCACCATCACCGACGAAAATTAGGTGGATATCCGGGTAAGTTCGTAGTTGTTCAGCAGCGTCGAGCGCGGTTGTCATTCCATAGACAAGCCCGAGATTACCTGCATAGAGAATAGTGAAGCGATCATCCCAGCCTAGCTCTGCACGCGCTTGCGCCTTGGGAATTGGATGAAACTTGTTGGTATCAACCCCATTGGTTAGTAAAAAGATATGCTCAGGAGAAAGTCCTCGTTTGATGAGCGCATCACGAATACCCTGTGTCAACGCCCATACTGCGGCGGCTCGCCGGTAAGTTGACCACTCTAGCCATTCTGCAAGCCGAATCAACATTCGATTACGCAATATACCTAGCTGAACGGCAGATTCTGGCCAGAGGTCAGCAACCGTAAAGATAAAGGGACAGTGTTTGAGCCATGCCAGCAATCGCCCCGCTATGGCATCGAAGAGCGGAGGGGATTGCACAATAATGATATCCGGACGACCTATTGCCTTCCAGGCAAGCAGAGGAGCCAGGCAACCGAAAGATAGTTGCGCCAGGATGCGGCCTAGAAAGCCTTCATTTGGACGTACATAACTCCAGACTCGTACTACATGGACTCCGTCACGATCTTCTTGGATCAAACGGCCATGGTATTCTGGTGGAACAACACCGGTGGGGTAATTCGGGAAAGCGGCCAGCACTGTTACCTTGTAACCTCGTCTGACCAGACGTACAGCGGTTTCACTATTCCTTACAGCCGGAGCATTTTTCTCAGGCGGGTAGTAGGGCGTGATAAAGAGAATGTGTGTCATAACTGCTTCCTTGCTCCTCAACTACTAACTCTCATTCAGATCCGTCAAACTGCGAGCGATGCGCAATGCCGCATCACCCTCACCAAATGGATTATGCGGTGGAGGTTCCGGTTTAGCCGTATCAACTGCTTTCACGATGTCCTGCCAACGCGTACCACCTAAAATATTCCAACCAGCCTCAACCGTTTCTACCCACTCTGTTTCTTCACGCAGCGTCACACAGGGTACTCCAAGGAGAAAAGCCTCTTTTTGCAATCCACCAGAATCGGTAAGTATACGATAAGCTGTCCTTCCCAATGCCATCATATCGAGATACCCCACCGGTTCAATCAAATGGACGTGTTTCTCCCAGGTGATCTCGTAGCGTTCCAGACGGGCGCGTGTACGTGGATGAACAGGAAAGATCACCGGCATCTCTAGCCTGTTCAGTCCATCCGCAATGCCACGCATCGCTTCCGCACTATCAGCGTTGATAGCACGATGCACCGTTACTAAGGCATAGGATTGCGGGGCGAGATGAAATGTTTGCAAGAGTCTCTCTGTACGTAGAGCCAGCTTAGGCTGGACTTGTAGCAGCAGATCATACATAACATCGCCGACTAACTCGACTCCCCATGTGATACCTTCTCTGTTCAGATTCCTGTAGGCTGCCCTGGTCGGGCAGTAAAGACGAGACGAGAGATGATCGGAAAGGACGCGATTGATCTCCTCTGGCATAGCTTGATCAAAGTTTCGCAGCCCTGCCTCCACATGGGCAACTGGGATATGAAGTTTTGCAGCAGCCAGTGCACCGGCGAGTGTAGAGTTGGTATCACCATACACAATGACAGCATCGAAGCGCTCTTTCATGAGTACCTCTTCAATAGCTTCTAGCATGCGACCCGTCTGCGCGCCGTGCGGGCCAGAACCGACCTCCAGGTGGTAATCAGGAGCAGGAATATCTAGTTCGTCGAAGAACTGCGCCGACATGTTGTAATCGTAATGTTGCCCTGTATGGATGATCAGTTCCTCATGCTGTTGTCGAAGCGCGCGACTGACCACCGCAACCTTGACGAATTGGGGACGTGCCCCCACTATCGATGCAAAACGCATTACTGCTCGTCTCCTTTGTTGCACATAGAAGCAACCGCGAGTTGTTCATCGCTTCCTCGAACCGAACGCTCTCGATAGCCGTCTCCAATAGCGACATAGCGCATGCCCAGCGCTTCGATCTGTTCACGACGGAGCACTCTGCGTCCGTCAAGTACCACCTGACAGCAACCAAATCGACTGAAATCGAATTCCTGATATGCCTGGTGGCCTGCCTGTAGGAGGATGGCACATATCTCATCTTCACTTTCAGCAATAAGAGACGTATATCCCAACTCCTGCAGTTCACGCTCACTGAAGAGCGGATCATGGATATAGACAGTCGCCCCACGTGCCAGAAGAGCATCCTGAAGTAGCCGGGCGCTCGTAAATGCGGACTCGCGCACATCACCACGATAGGCCGCTCCAAGAATGAGCGCTGACCTGCCAGCTAACTGCCCCACGATACTTTCAATGCGACGCACGGCATACTCAGCCATTGCATCGTTAATGCCGCGAGCAGAGCGCGGCAGGGTGAGCATCGACGGCCCCTCGGGAGGGAGCAGATGGGGGGAACACTGCTCCACTCCGGCTAGCAAGAAGTATGGGTAGACTGGAATGCAATGGCCTCCAACTCCTACACCGGGCATGTGAATATGAGAGTAGGGTTGGGTATTGGCGGCGGCAATTGCCGCCGCCACGTCAAGTCCGCGTACATCAGCGAAACAGGCATACTCATTAGCCAGTGCAATATTGACATCGCGGTAGGTCGTTTCGATCAGCTTGACGAATTCGGCCTCATCTGTTGACGCCATAGTGATGACCTCTGCTTCCAGCACACTCCCGTAAAATGTGGCTGCCGCCTCCGCACTAAGTTTATCAATGCCGCCGACCACCTTCGGGTAGTTGTGCAAATCGTTGAAGATCTGGCCGGACGCGACGCGCTCGGGGCTATAAGCCAGGAGGAAGTCTCGGCCCGCCTGCAACTGCGACTCGCGCTCCAGGATGGCGCGTAGCCTACCCGAAGTCGTTCCTACCGGCAGCGTCGTCTCATAGATGACCAGCGTACCGGGCTGCAGGCCAGCGCCAATGACCCTGGTAGCAGCATCTATTCCCTTGAAGCTCACCTCGTGTTTATCGTCGATAACCACCGGCACAATGACGACGACGACCTCTGCCCGGCGTACCGCATCAGTCGTATCCACCGTCGCGGAAAGCAGTCCGCCATCTACCAATCTGGCAACCTTGGAAGCGAGTCCAGGCTCCTCCACATGAGACACCCCGGCGTTGATTGTTTCAACCACCCTGGAATCGATATCGCAGCCAATCACACGCCGTCCGTGTTCAGCATACTGCACTGCAAGGGGCAGCCCGATCTTGCCCAGTCCGATAACGGCGACTGTCGGATATAGACTAGACAAATTGTTCTGCATATCAGACCTCCACTTCCGCGTTCACGAATGGTCTGCTGCTTTCATCCTTCTGCTTCGACTGGGCGAGCTGGCACACGACTTTCAAGACCGCCACTCCATCTTCACCGGAGACGGTCGGAAGCACATCCTGTTGTATTGCGTTTATCACATCCTGGTACTCCAGGCGTAGGGGTTCCGCTTTTTGCACCTTGAGGCGCGTCATGGTTCCCTCGCTCACCCCGCTGAGCGTGCGTAATGTATCCCAGTTTGTCGGTGTGTAATCGTTTTCGTAAAAATACACATCCTGCGTGAGATAGTTAACCAGGTACATGCCTTTTTCCCCGGTGATACTCAGTTCGCGTACCTTGGTTGGCGTCAACCAGTTCACATCGAGCACGCCAATGGTCTGGTTCGTAAAGCGCAGAATGCCGAGCAATAAATCTTCGTGACTTGTATGAATGTGGCGCTGCGTTTCCGCGTACACGTGCTCCACCTCTGCATTTGCTAGGTAGCGCATGACATCGATATCGTGCGTGGCTAAATCGAGTGTGACACCCACATCGCGGATGCGAGGAGGAAACGGACCGAGTCGGCGCGCGTGCAGGTGAAATATCCGACCGAGCTCACCTGCAACGAGGTGCCGGTTTACCTCAATGATAGCCGGATTAAATCGCTCGACATGTCCCACTGCAAGCTTAGCGCCACGCTGGCGAGCCAGTTGGATAAGCGCAAGCGCTTGCTCAATAGTACTCGCCATGGGTTTTTCGAGCAGCACGTTGATGCCCCTGTCGAGGGCATACGAAGCAACCTCAAAATGCAAGTGCGTAGGAACAACCACCGCCACAAGATCAGGAGTGGCCTTTGCGAGCATCTCACGGTAGTCGGTATAACCCGCTACATGAAACCGGCTCATCGCATTCTTCAAATTGGGCTCGTATGTATCCGCGACACCCACCACGTTGACTTGTTCTTCGTCGAAATCTCGAAGCACCCGCAGGTGGTTCATTCCCATCGAACCGGCGCCGATCACGGCAATCTTCAGACGCATAGTGCTTGTACCCCCCTTACAATTGTTGACAGATCTTCCTCGCTCAGCCCTGGGTGGACTGGAAGTGATAGCACATGCGCTGCCGCTTTTTCCGTTACAGGTAGATGTGCATCACTGGTCGACCGCTTCCCCTTTGTCGACTCGGATGTATCTATACATCGAAACGTATCAATATACTCGCGATAGTAAGGTTGCTGATGAATAGCCAATTGGTAATGGATACCAGTCCCAATTCCCCTCGAATGCAATTGCACTGCCAATTCATCCCGGTAGCCGGGAACCTGGATAGTATACTGGTGATAGACATGCCGGCATCCCGGACGTGTTACGGGAGTCTGAACGAACTCTCCCAGGCGCTCCGTCAAGAACGCTGCATTGGAAATACGCTGCCGGGTAAACTGTTCCAATTTCTCAATTTGAACCAGGCCAAGCGCCCCTTGCATCTCTGTCATGCGCATGTTGTACCCAAGCATAGTATGGCGGTAGCGCTCTTTTTGACCGTGACTGCGCAGCAAGCGCACACACTCAGCGATTTCGGGATCATTGGTGGTCACCATGCCACCTTCACCCGTGGTAATATTCTTGGTGGCATAAAATGAGAAGCAGCCTGTGCCAAAGCTTCCTACAAGCTTCTCTTCTATGCTGGCAGCGTGCGCCTGGCAGGCATCTTCGATGATGACCAGGTTATGAGCTGTTGCGATCTGTTCCAATTGCCTCATATCGCAGGGGTGACCGTACAGGTGAACCGGCATGATGGCTCTGGTGCGAGGGGTGATGGCAGCCTCAACTAACGCGGGGTCGAGAGTATACGTATCTGGCTCAATATCGACGAACACAGGGGTAGCGCCGACCAGCAGAATGACGTTGGCTGTGGCGGCAAAGCTAAATGCCGTCGTTATCACTTCATCACCGGCGCCTATACCGTGTGCTAACAAGGCCAGGTGGAGTGCGGCCGTCCCAGAAGAGACGGCTACAGCCTCCCGCACGTGGCACACTTCGGCGAAGCGCCGCTCAAAAGCCGCCACGTGCTCTCCTTGCGCTAGCTGACCGGAAGCGAGAACACGGAGAATGGCATCACTCTCCTCGGAACCTAAAAGAGGTTGCGCAATAGGTATCATGAGGTTCCTTCCTCTAAGTAAATTATATAGAAATGTATCAATAAACTAAGTGCGAAAAAGAGCAGAGCTGGTAATCTTCTCCGTCTCATCCTCACGATCTTGCCTTGCGGGGATAAGTCTATGGCGAGGTATCTACATCCATGCCATGGAATCCCTCTATTTCTATTGTGAAAAATGCTTAACCAGCAAGCGAACATTAATATCAATGCTCAATTTGTTTTACAGCCCAATGTTAGCATCATAATGTAAGTAATCAGTTATGGTAGGGTTGAGAGATGGTTAAGATTCTGTGGAATTGGTTAAGGGGTATATTAAATGAACAGATATTCATCAACAGAGGTTGAATTATTCATTTCAATAACTAAAGTTAAATTACTTAATTAACGCGATGTGCAAGTTTTCCTAAGCAACCAGCCGATCAAATTGGAGATACGGAGCAGCATCTTGCTGATTGAAGAAAAAGCAGACGGTGTGCATCAAAAGACAGCGCAACAAGCGATTGCACAGATGCCACACATCACGTGCCCAAACCCGCTTCATCTGACACCGATCGGTCAGTTGCCCAAAAACCGTGTCGATGAGGTAGCGAACCCGTCCCAACACCGGGCTCTGGTACGCTGCCGCCTGGGGCGAATGCGCTTTGCGGAAGGGTGCTTGCAACACGATGCCTTTTGTGCGCAAGAAGGCTTGCAGATCAGGAAGCCAATAGTTGCGATCACCCAGGGCCACTCCTGTCGTGCCTTCCAGCAAAATGGGCGCGATTTCTCCATCAGCTTCATTGGCTGGGGCCAAGAACACGCGGGTCAGCAGACCCGGCCAGCTCAGTTGCGCATGCACCCGAAAGCCATAAAACGTCTGCCGATCCGCATGATCTTTACCATAGCTGGCCACGCCACGGAAGCGCACACACCAGGGCGCGCGAGCAAAACGGCATACCGGAAGTGGCACACTATCTACGATGGACAGGCTCGCATCATAGCTGATCACCTCGTCGCGCAACCAGCACCACAGGAGTTCTTTGACCGCCCACAAGTTGGCGGCTTGCCGCAACCAGGTCGTGCGAGCCACACGCGCTATCTCGGGGAAGAAATGTGCGTAGTGGCGATGAAAGTAGTCAAAGACTTCCTGATCTTGAGAAAGTCCCAGATAGGTTCCCACCAACTCCATCGTGATTACCTCGCTATCAGCCAGCTTGGGCATCGGCCCTCGCTGGCGCAGGCGTTTTCCTTTCGTCGCCACAGGCAACATCTCGTCAATCAGACAGAAACATGTGATAATGAAATCGTCCAGGCTCATGGCGTCCCTCCTCAGAAACTTGCAATACTTCTGAGAAAAGTAGACTCTATGAGCCTTACCTTTGGCAAGAAAACTTGCATATCGCGTTAATTATTCAAGGTTAGGTTTTAAAGCCATTCGCTGGGGAAATGAGCGAAGAAAGGCTGAAAAAGTTTTCTAGTTCACTACTTTTTGCTCTACCAACCTAACCGCTTCGAGCTTAGCGCGGGCTGTACATTGGTGGTGAAGGTAGTCGTCGAGCATACGCCCATAAAGTGGTCCCATTTTCGTAAGCACTTCTGACTCATCCAGCCAGTTCGGTTTTCCCTCAACACTGCTCAGCAATTCTCCACCGAGGATTTCCCCGTGAAAGACAATATCCAGCGCGCTCGCGCTTCTAAAATTCGTGCTGATGCATGAGTAGTAGCCAACCACATCGCTTATATGGAGATTCAGTCCGGTCTCCTCCTTACCCTCGCGCTGTGCTGCTTGAGCAGGATGTTCACGCCAGCGCACAAAACCACCGGGGAAAGTGAAATGATCTTTTGGGGATTCAATGACCAGGTAGCGACCTTGCTCTTCAGTAATCACGCGTACACCTACAAAGGGGGGTAAATTTCCAGCAAGTAGAAAGTTAAAGATGTTCACTGAGAGGCTAAACAACTTCTTTACGAAACGGTAAAACATAATTCATCATCCACCTTTCCTCATCATTCTCTTATATTTAAGTATAAGAAAGTGGACAAGCAAGCATCCGACTTTATTGTTGACCTCCAGATCGCACCATTTCCACCCCTTGCATTTTCCCCCTCCACACGTTATACTTCCTACATAGCCCGCTTGCTTGCGACTCACTCGCTGTCCATTCGCCGGGGAAGGGACAAAATGAAATGTAGGGACACCCACGAAGGGGTGTCCAGGGTGGTATCTGGGCATCCTGAAGATATGTGTCCGATGTGTTCGGCGCGCGGCTAACAAAATCGTTCACCCCATCGACACATTGCAACAACTGCAACATCAGACACATTCAATCCAATTGATCGACCACCCGCAATGGACTGCAACAACAGACACATTCGACACAATAGCTACTACCCTCTAAACATGACGGTTTACCTATAGCCCGGTTTTCTGACATGGTTTGTCCATACATAAACCAGAAAGCAAAACTCTACCGCTCCAAAAAAATTATCGCGCAAAATGCGCGGTATATGTTCCATATTTTTTCGGCAGCGCTTGTTTGCGCGAGGGTAGGAGCGTCCTGCGCTCCCATCCAGATGCCAAAAAGGGCATGAGCCACCACGCTGGATTTTACCTTTTCCTGCTTCTCAACTCAACCTCATCAAATTTTGGATGACCCATGTGATGGACACCGGAGACGCGAGAAACCTCAGGTTGCAAATCCTCTATGATAGAAAACTTGCCGTGCTTCCCCCGTTTAGCCATACCCTGTGGCGCCTATCTCAAAGAATAGGTTCTTACGGCCTTCTCCAGAACAACGAATGCACAACGAACAGAGATGTCAAGAAAATCAGTTAGCCAGGAGTTGAAGAACCAGGTCGAAAATATGCTGCGTCTCGGCGCGCTCGTCGAGCAGGCGCTGCAACAGGCTTTAACGGTGCTACAGACACTCGACGAGGAACTGGCGAGGTGGCTGCTCGCTTAGACAACGAGATTGACGGACTGCGCAATGTCGCGGAAGAGCAAGCCGATTGCGGGGCGGGACGCGCGCTTGCCGATTGCCCATTTAGCATTGTTCGCGACCCCGAGCGTATCGGGGATGGAGCGGCTGGCGCTGCCCGCACTATTCGGCAGCTTCTCTCCCTACTACGGTGATCCCGCGTGAGGCTACTCGCGTCCGCCAGCGGGGTAGGTATCGTTATCCTCGGCCCCCCTTTTCGGCTTTTTGGTTTGCCCCGGCAGATCTTCCGGCACGTCCTCTATCAACTCGGTGATGGGTGCTCCCAGCGCCTTCGCTATCTTATCGAGCGTTTTCAGCGATGCGTCGTGCTGCGGGTTGTGCCAGATGGCCTGGATGGTTTTGAGATTGATGTCGGCGAGCCTCTGCAACCGGGCCATGCTAAAGCCTTTGGCCTGTGCGACCTCTTTTACACGCAAGCGTCTCATGTTCGTTTGCCCCTCACTGGTTGTTGCACGCATGATACTAAACCCGACCACTTGACATGATCCCATTGTAACGGTATGTGTTACAATAGTATGTATTTAGACGGTATGTAGTGCAGCGGCGTAAACCGCTGTTACGCATCGTGGAAAGGAGTTCCAACACATGAGCGAGGTAGCAAGGATACGCCAGCAGATCGAAGCCGAGTGCGAAGCCATGCGACTGGCGATGTACGGGTACGCGACGGTCGCTTCGCACAGGATCATCGACAACCGCTACAGGAGCCTGGGGAAACGCCAGGAGGAGTTAGAGAAGCACGTGGGAAAGGAGGAGGCCAACGCTATCGTCGTGGACACCTACGCGACAGTAGTTGGCTAGGGAGCGACCGCCATGTCCTACATCAGTCAGCGACCCCATGCGTGAAGCGCCGGGGCGGGGAGTTCGCTCCCTGCCTGTCGTTGTCCAGCCGATCTGCCAGAGCTAAAGGGCGTAGTATTGAGGGCAGAAGCGTTGGGTTCGTCAGGACACCCAGAGGTGCTACCTCAGCTTCTGGCTCTGTCGTTCAGCATTAAAAGCCCGTTCGGGGTGTCGGGCGGTGTGCTGAGCAGACAAGCGAGGCCAACAGCGGCGAGGGGAGCGTTCTGGATCAGCCCATCCAGAACCGTCACCAGCCCCGTAAGGGGGCCTCCTTTGGAGGCAGAAACGAAAGGGATCGATTATGTCTGTCTTTGTACTCGACACACGTAAAAACCCGTTGATGCCCTGCTCGGAGAAACGAGCGCGTCTGCTTCTCAGCAAACACCGCGCGGTCGTCCATCGCCTAGTCCCCTTTACCATCAGATTGAAAGATCGCACTCGGCTGGAGAGCGCCGTGCAGCCCACCGTGCTCAAAGTCGACCCTGGCTCCCAAACGACCGGGATGGCCCTGGCCCGCGTGGAAGCGACAGCCGCAGGCGAGGTCCATCACGCGCTGCATCTGGCAGAACTGAGCCATCGCGGAGAGAAGGTCCGAGAGCGCCTGCGCAAACGGGCGGCCTATCGTCGCCGTCGCAGAGGTGCCAATCTGCGCTATCGGACTCCCCGGTGTCGTCATCGTCATCGTGCCCCTGGTTGGCTGCCACCATCCCTGCAGTCGCGCATCGGGAATGTATTGACCTGGGCTAGACGGTACCGGCGATGGGTTCCACTCAGCCGCATCGAGGTGGAGCGAGTCAAGTTTGATCTCGCGCTGCTCCAGCACCCAGAACTGACTGGGGTCGAGTACCAGCGCGGCGAACTGTTCGGCTGGGAGATCCGCTCGTACCTCCTGGAGAAGTTTGGCCGTCAGTGTGCCTATTGCCATATCAGCAGTGTCCCCTTTGAGATCGATCACCAGGTGCCTCGCAGCCGAGGTGGATCAAACAGGGTCAGCAACTTAGTGCTCTCGTGCCATACCTGCAATCTGGCCAAAGGGAACAAAACGGCTGCGGAATGGGGACACCCGGAGGTAGAAAGCCGGGCCCTCGCGCCGCTGCGGGACGCCGCAGCTGTCAATACGACCAGATACGCGCTCGTCGAGGCACTGGGGATGCTCGGCTTGCCGATTAGAACCTGGAGCGGTGGTCGCACACGCTGGAATCGAGACCGGTTCGGAATAAGGAAAGCGCACTGTCTGGATGCGCTGTGCGTTGGCGAACTGACAGGTGTCCATTTGCCCGCTCTGCGTACACTGGTCATCACCGCGCAAGGGCGTGGGAGGTATCAGCGCACCAATGTGGATGTGTCGGGCTTTCCACGAGGCTACTACACGAGAGACAAGCGCATACAGGGCTTCTCGACGGGCGACCTGGTACGAGCAGAGGTCCCCGGACATTTGAAAACGGGAGGGGTTCACCTGGGGCGGATTGCTGTGCGCGCCTCCGGCTCGTTTAGGGTGGGGAAGATGGATGGGATCAACGCCAGGTATTGCCGCGTGGTGCAACGTCTTGATGGCTACGACTATGCTTCCCATTGAACGCAAGAAGGACGGCACCTCCTCCCCAGACCTCAAGGCCGTGGCCTCTGCGCCGCAAGAAGGTGAAGAGGGAAAAGTGACCCTGCTCGATATCAAGCGCAGGCACGGCCTGAGCACCTATGCCATAGCCGCCGTCGCGGGCGTCGAACCGGGCCTGGTCTACTGGATGGAACAGAGAGGAATCTTGTTGCAAAAAGACCTGGAGAAGATCCTGGGAGGCATCTCGCGGGTCACGGGGCAGAACTATTCTATGGAGACGGTGGGAGGCTACTGGGTGAGTATAGAGAAGCAGGTGTAGCCGCGTCGTATTACCTGTTCGGCCTGTGTGATTCAGAACAGGAATATGAGAGCTGCAAGTAGTTCTCCCACGCATCATAGTGGAGGATGCCTATGACGATTCAGCAGCGGGATGAGAGCGGCGGCACCGCAGGGCGCGCAAAGCTGGAGTACCACGCCACGGTGCGCGACCTGCCCCGGCAGGAGCAGCCGCGAGAGCGCCTGCGCCACGCCGGGCCGCAGGCGCTCTCGCTAGCGGAACTGCTGGCTATCGTGCTACGCACCGGCACCCAGCGCGATAACGCCCTCGAACTGGCCGGGAAGCTGCTGGCGAAATAGGGCGGGCCGGGCGGGCTGGTGAGGGCCGACTTCGACGAGCTGTGTTCCGAGTACGGCATGGGCGAGGCGAAGACGGCCCAGCTAAAGGCGGCGCTGGAGATCGGCATACGACTCGGCGCGCTGCATCCCGAGGAGAAGTACCGCATCTGCTCGCCGGACGACGCGGCCAACCTGGTAATGGTGGAGATGGCCCACCTGGACCACGAGCAGATGCGCATCCTGCTGCTGAACGGCAAGAACCAGGTGGTGGGCAACATCTGCCGCTACCGGGGAACGGTGAACAACTCGGTGCTGCGCGTGGCGGAGATCTTCCGGCCCGCCATCACCAGCAACTGCCCTGGCATCATCATCTGCCACAACCACCCCAGCGGCGACCCTGCGCCCTCGCAGGACGACACCGACATCACGAAGCAACTGATCAAGGCCGGTCGCCTGCTGGAGATCGAACTGGTCGACCACATCATCATCGGCGCGGGACGCTTTGTTAGCATGAAAGAGCGACTCAAGTGGAAATGACCTCCACCCTGTGGATTTGACCGCTCGGAGAAGAGGATATGGTAAAGGAAGGCAAAGAACAAAGAAGATCACACCCACGTTTCTGCTGGAATTGCCCCTGATCGTGGGTCCAGCGCAGGCTAAACGGCTGCGCGCACACCTGGAAGCAGGCAGACAGGCAGTTCTATAATGCGCTTCTCTCGGCCTACCTGGACTACCTGAATAGTGAAACCCATGGCACCAGAGTAGTTTGCACGGGAAGGGGAAAGGCGCGTTTGAGGACGCGGGGATAAAAGCATAAGTAGCGGGGGTGGCGGCGCAACTACTGCTCACAGAGGCGCTGATGGGTCCTGGCTTCTTACTGAGGACGGCACGGAGTACTAACCAAGTAGCCTGAGTTGCCAGAGTACTGGCACTACACACCGCGATATCATGTAAAGAGCTATTTGCCAGGATATAGGGTAACATTGTGGATCGAAGAGAAAAGGGGCCACGTTGTGGGTAGTGCTTCGCCGGCATCCCAACAGGAGCACTGCGCGACTCCTCTTGCTCAATCAGTTGACTTCATCCCTTCGTCGGTCGCTCATCTTGCAGTAGGATCGATCAATGAGCCTGCCATGCCTCTGCTCCACACGACTCGACTTCCTCTACCAGCGCATCTACATCTGCCAGCGTGGTCCGTGGGTTAATGTAGCACGGGCGAATGACAAAAGCCCCATGCACCGTGGTCGCGGAGGGGATGCAACGACCACGCGCACGTACGCGCGCCAGTACTTCACGATTCAATTGGTTCAGGATGGTTATTGCCTGATCGTCCGTTCGACCGCGAAGCGTAGGGGGCACGTAGCGAAAACAGCAGATCGAGAGGATGACGGGAGCCATGAGTTCCAGGCAAGGCGAGGACTGTACTCGCTCAGCCAAATGGCGGGCGTACCCGTTGTGGCGGCAGATGCGGGCGCGCACGCCCTCCGCGCCGATCTCCTTGAGGATGGCCCAGACCTGCACGCCGCGTGACGGAGCCGACTGTTCGACACCGAAGTGATGGAAAAGATAGCCGAAATCATCAAACTGGCAGGTCAAGGGTGCATCTTCGGCATAGACAGGTTGCGATTCCTCCACATACGCGGCCGATTCCAGGGTAAAGGCGCGCCCAAGCAGCTTCCCATCACGTACAAAGACAGCTCCACATCCGATGGGAGCCGCGAGCCACTTATGTGGATCCAGCACAAGAGAATCGGCCACGCGCAGGTCGCCATACAAGGGGGCTGTTCGTGGATCAAGCACGCCCAGCAGACCATAGGCCCCATCGACGTGCAGCCAGATGCCCTGCTCCTGGCAGAGCTCGCCGAGTTCGGGAAGGGGATCGATCGCTCCGGTATTGACCGTCCCTGCGTTGGCCACGACTGCAATCGGAGTACATCCCGCCGCTTGATCCTGTCGGAGTCGTGCGTGTAGAGCCGCCACATCCAGACGCAGTGCCTCATCGGTCGGAATATGGACGACCGCGCGACGGCCCAGACCGAGGACGGCGGCGGCTCGATATATGACATGATGGACCTCGGTCGAGGCGTAGATCCGAGGGTGTGGCAGTGCTTCGATGCCATCACGTGCCGGGTCCACTCCCAGGCGCTCGGCAGCGTGTTGACGGGCAGCGCCCAATCCCACCAGGTTTGCCACCGACCCGCCGCTGGTAAACAGGCCTTGATACGTCGATGGGAGGCCGACCAGTTCCGCCAGCCAGTGTAAGGCCTGGGCCTCGAGCAGATTGAAAGCCTGAATGCACTGGTAGGCGGAACCCGCGATAACGGCGGCGAAGTTGGCCGCGGCAGGCAGCGTGGTCGGCATCGTGGCAACCCAGCCGGAAAAGCCAGGGGCACCAAGGCGCACCCCATTGGGGATCACGACATCCCGCAAGAGGGTCAGCACCGCTTCGGCGCCTGCGCCTGTCTGAGGAAGCGGTTCATCGAGCTGCGCCGACCAGACGGCCCGCTCTCTGGCGGTTCGTTCTGGCGAAGTCCACCGGAGAAAGTGTTCTAACGCGGGTAACAGGGTTTCGATCGCTTCGGTGAGACCACCGGTCGTTGCGTCATCAGTTTGCATCGCCAGTTCGCTCCTTTCGATGCTCATGGTGCCTGGAGCTGAAGCAGACATGGCTCTTTTTGAGTCGATCCCCTTTCTCCCGTTGCATACTCATTGAGATCACACAGAAGGAGCGACGGGAGACTCAGGGCCTTCAGAAAGTCATACATATCCACATTGTAGAAAGCAACTCCGAATGATGGATCGTTTGTGTCGCAAGCGCTCCCGGGCTCGCATGAGTTCTTGTTCCAGATCTTGCAGCGTCCTACAACAGACATTGGCTAGCTCTCGACGCTTGAGATAGTTCCAGATCCCCTCATCCGGGTTCAGATCAGGCGCATAGCCTGGCAGTTGCTCCAGGTGAATCCGTTTGGCAGCGCCGCGTGCCAGGAACGCTTTGACTAACTTACTCCGATGGATCGGCGACCCATCCCAGATGATCAGGAGTTTGCCGGGGATCTTACGCAAGAGCACCCGCAAAAACCCGACCACGGCATCAGCATCATAGCTCTGTGACCACACTTGCAGAAACAACCGCCCATCCGGACTGATGGCGCTCATGGAGGAGAGATGGTCGCGAGTGAGCGGCACGCGCAGTTGGGGCGTCTGCCCAACGGGTGCCCAGGTCTTGATCGCCATCGGCAATAGATAGAAGCCCGCTTCGTCTACGAAGAGCAGGGTTCTTCGTTCGTCTTTGGCTTTTTTTTAAGTGCTGGCCAGCGTTGCTGCTGCCACTGCGCGATCGCCGTCTCATTCCGCTGACTGGCCCGCTCGCGCGGCTGTTGCGGACTCCAGCCCAGCGCATGCAACAGTTTGCGCACATGGTCTGGATGATAGCGCACATCAAACGTGCTTGCGATCCCGATGGCCACGCGCCTGGCTGTCCAGCGGTTCCCTCGAAAGCCGTACGCCTCACTTCCCTGTTTGAGCAGTACAGGAAGCTGCTCTCGTTGTTCCTCCGTCAGTCGCGGTGTCGGTCCCGCAGGTGGATGACTCGCCAGACCTTCCAGGCCTTGTTCGCGTCCCCGCTTCATCCACTGGCTCACCGCGCCTTCCGTCACCCCTAAGGCCTCCGCAATGTCTTTCTGTGTCCATCCCGCCTCGTGCAATTCCCAGGCTCGGCGTCGGCGGGCTTCTCGCCAATCCTGTTTTGTTGGAGCTCCCATACCTCTCAGTCTACCACACTTTAGTACCCCACGCCGTCCTCAGTAGATCACCCGTTCTGCTTCCCAGCGTTCATGCTAGCACAGGATGATCGCGGCATTCCCCCTGCTGATCATAGCATAGGAGGAGTGCCGCATCTCGGCTCTATCAGGCAGGTGGAAGCTCGTTGGATCAGGTGCAGTTTTTTAGCGTTTGCGCCGCTATGCACTATGGTGCAGTCCAGCCGACGCAGAGCAAAATAGCCAGAAATGCGCCTGCTAAATACGAAGCAGGTTGTACCCTGGTAGTTTACGCAGTCGAAGAGACGAAATCCATGCACCTCCCGCGGAGCCTTATTGCTCTGCCGTTTGCCACCGCTCTTGATAGTTGCCTTGTGTAACTGCCGGTTGTTCCGACGGACGAACTTGAGCAGGTACCAGGTGCCGTCTGACCGAGCGAGCGGACGGCCGCTGATACAGCGGGCATCGATGAGGTGGGACTTCTCCAGGTTATGGCTGATGCGGGTGTGCTTCGTCAGATAGCCATAGGTGAGATGAACGCTGGGAAACAGCGCTTTAGCGCGCTCGTAGATGCGCCAGCGGATGATGCCCATCTGGGTTGCATCGCGTAAGCTGCCCGCTTCGCGCTTGATGGCGTGCTCCTGATGGGTTCGATGGATGTGCTGGTGACACGTCTCGCACAACGTCACGAGATTCTCCGGGCTGTCTCCTCCAGTTTTGCGGGATTCGATATGGTGAACATTGAGAATGGGATCTCGCGACGTGCCGTGACACCATTGGCACCGGTGAGCATCCCGTGACAGCACATATTCGCGGGCATTCCAGAAACCCAGTTGTGGGCCTTGCTGGTACTCCCTCCCTGCTATAGCAGGGTGACGTATTTTTTGCAGATCAAATTGCGCCACTTCTATAGTAATCGCGCGAATGGGCAGAATCTTCTGCACCAGCTGCATGATTTTGAGATGGCTGTCCACCTTGTGCTGCACTGAAGGGGCGAGCCATCCCTTAGGCCTCTTGCGATTCAGGAAACGGCAGGGGCGGTAGCGAGTTTTCCTGGCGCGTCTGGCACGACGCATTTGCCTGCGCCTGGCAAGCAGTTCCTGGATGTCAGTCCTCAGGTGGGCTTCTGCCTCGAAGAGCACGAGTCCCTCTCTGGTGGCGGAAACGCCAACACGCCTGGTACCCGCGTCGATCCCTAGTGAAACCTCCTGGGTATAGCCACTGCTGCCGTAGAGCAACTGAAGCGTAAACGGCACCCTCTTGACCACTGTCGCTTTGCCCGTCTTGAGCAGCAGGCGAGCGGCGCGCGGTGTGCATGGCATCAAGGGCCGGCCATGCTGATTGAGTATGTAAACGAACATAGCGTTTACCTCCTTGCGGAGTAGAGTGCCCTTCGCCAAGGTTCAAAAAGCTTGTCGCGCCTGCCACACGGTTCCTGCCCCGCAGAACGGTTTAGTGGCAGACGATAGAGCATCCGACTAGAGCAGCATCGGAAGGTATCGTGACTTTCTGAACGGAGTGCTCAAGCACCAAGGCTAGTCAATTCAGGCTTCAAGTAGCCTCCACCGATCACGGCGGGGAGCCATTGACGTGGTACAATAGCGGGACAATCGTCAGGTACCGGTGAATGAGTTCAGAGACTTGTTCCTCGCCAGAATCCCGCAAATGTTCAGTTGTGAAGGGGCAGCGCGGGCGCACTATCTCTGCAAGGGAACATGCCGATGACCCTGGAGATCTATTCTTGCTGAGGAAGAGAGAAGCGGTAAAGACAAACATATTCCTCTAACCGCGTGTCCTATGATACAATAGCGTGGACTTTACATCAGATAATTATTAAGCAGGGAAGTTAGCAACGATGTTGGAACAACAAGATTTGCTCGCGGGACTCAATGAACCACAGCGCAAAGCCGTCACCACAACACAGGGACCAGTGCTTATCCTGGCGGGGCCGGGCAGTGGCAAGACGCGCGTGATAACCCACCGTATCGCTTACATTGTGCAGCACGAGCAGGTGTCTCCCTGGCATGTATTGGCGGTCACCTTCACTAATAAGGCCGCTAAGGAGATGCGCGAGCGCCTGGAGAAGCTGGTGGGCATCAACGAATCGAAGGAAATGATGATTGGCACATTCCATGCCATCTGCGCGCGCGTGCTGCGCATTGAAGCCGACTCTCTCGCTCCCCTGGGCCTTAACCGCTCGTTTGTGATCCTGGATACCGGCGATCAGACCACCTTGATCAAACAGGCCATCAAGGAGTTGAACCTGGATGAGAAGCAATACAAGCCCGCCACTATGCAGGCGCTGATCTCGCGCGCCAAGAACGATATGCAGAACCCCGACCAGATGGCCGAACGCGCCGCGAAATATGCGGAAGAGGTGGCGGCTCGT
>DATGGW010000281.1:0-5721 GCA_035308345.1 Ktedonobacteraceae bacterium
CAGCGATACTGGGTGTGCGCTGGGGCGCCAGTAATAGCACACAAAAGGTTGCTAGAATCGTTCCGACCAGGTAGGCCCAGCCCGGTTCGTGTGTCAGTTCAAGAATAAGTGAGAGCAGCGCTGGCGCAACCAACGCGCCTATGCCATAGGAGCTGTGCAGGCTATTCAAAGCCTCGCTGAGTGTATCTTGAAAAGCGAGTGTCATGAGGATGTTGATGGAGACATCGAGGAAGCCAAAGCCGATGCCCTTGAACAATTGTGAAACCAGCAGTACTGTGAACAGGCGCGTCCAGGGGGTGATCATAGCGGTCAAAGCCATCAGCACCAGGCCCGCCATAACTAATGATTTGGGCTGCACTCTGCGGGTAAGTACACTTGCTAGCAGTACGCCGAGCGCAAAACCCGAGGCTGACGCGGTAAATATCCATCCCGCTATAGCAGTTGATACGTGCGTATGTTGCGCGAGCAGAGGCAATGTTGGCCCCGTCAAGATGCTCATGATACCGGTTGCGATGTAAGTCAGATAGAGTGTGAAAAAGAGCAAACGACGACTTGTAAGTATAGAGCGCTGCTGCATGGAGTTTTCCTTAGTGACAAACCTGGTTCAGTAGTGGACATAGTTCCATAGTTAAAAGTGTGCCATATCTCTTGCAGGTTTGTCTACAGCCAACTACTTCAGTGATGGCCCAGCAAGTTCGCCGCGAGTGGCAGCACCTGGTTGGCGTCACCCAGCAGGCCGAGATCGGCCAGGGCAAAGATGGGCGCGGTACGATCAGGATTAATGGCAATGATGGTCTGCGCCTCACGCATGCCGCTGGTGTGCTGCGCCGCGCCTGAGATGCCGCAGGCGATATAGAGCCGGGGATGCACGCTCTTACCGGTTGCGCCGATTTGCCGGACTTGTTCTACCCAGCCGCGATCAGTTGCTACGCGTGTTGCCCCTACTGCCGCGCCGAGCAGCCGCGCAAAGGCCGCGATATTCATAAATCCCTCGCGTCCAACGCCGCGCCCGCCCGCGACAATGCGTTCGGCTGCCTCCAACTCAACCTGCTCAGGCGAGGGAGCCTGCACTGCAACCTGTTTGATGCGTTCAAACCTTTGCGTATCGTCGATATCCGGAGTTAATGTGGTAACGGAAAGTTGCTGGCCTTGCATGGTCGCATTGCCTGGCGCGACTGGATTGCCGCGCACACCCGGTATCAATGTTGCCAGCGCGCTCTGGCCTCTCAATGCAGCGCGAGTCTGGATATATGCGCGGCCATCGTACATTGTGCGCAGGGCGAAAAGTGCGTCGTGCTGTATATCTATGCTCAGGCAGCCGGGAGCGAATGGCAATTGCAGGCGCGCTGCCATGCGCGGCATGTAATCGCGCCCGTTGGCCGTTGCGCCGCTCACCACCAGTAACGGCTTGCGCTGCCGCAGAAACCATGCCAGCGCGCTGACATAGGCTTCGGTGGAATAGTGGCTTAGCAATGGATGCTCTAGTACATAGAGACACGCTATGCCCAACTTGCTGAGCGAGGCGCCAGGCGGTAATGGCGCGCCGGGAGTAGTAAGTATGATGGCGCATACCTGAGCCGGTTCCTGCTGGCGCTGCGCCAGGTCTACCATTTCGGACAGCAGTTCGCCGCTCTGCTCGTCAGGCAAGCCATCGCGATGTTCGAGAACTACCCAGATTTCGGCCATGTTTTGCCTCTTTGTTCAGATTCGTATTCAAGATCCATAAGAGACCTGTATTTTAACTGGTTGGATCGCGCCGATCGCTAATTGTTCAAACGTCGAAATCAGTTCACGACTCGTCACCTGAACCTCAAAGAGTTGCTCCAGGGGGGTTGAGCGCTGCTGCACCTCTTGGAAGAACCAGGCCGCATGCTGGTGATAGTCCCACCCATCGCTTGTTCCAACCAGTTGTAACTCTTTCTGATGAAAGGCCGGGGTGAGTTCCAGGGGTTCCAGATTCCCATCTGAGGTGATGCAGATGCGCCCATTCTCCTGTACCTGGTTCTGGAGCAGCGCGAACGCTTCATTGCGGCTCGAACACTCGAAAGCCACGGAATAGGTTTTGCTCGTAGGAACTACATCCTGTGGCAGCAATACGTTTCTTGCTCCTAACCGGCGAGCCAACGTATGTCGTTCTACGCGGGGCTCAACCATATCAACGGCAACAATTCCATAGGCCTTGAGAATAAAGAGAGTCAGCAAACCCATTGCCCCGGCGCCGGTAATGAGAACGGCTTCCTCTGGCTTTGGAGCGACTTTGCGCACGCCCTTTGCTGCGTCGCACGTCAATATCGTCAACAATGCCAGGGGATCTGAAATATCGCCGGGTACGAGGATGCTTTTCATTTCCGGCACCACTGCATGCGTGCGATGCCCATAAAAGGCAATGACGCGATCTCCTGGATGAAGATGCTGCACAGCGGGGCCGCATGCCATGACCGTCCCAATGCTTTCATATCCGGTCATGCGTGGATACCGGGTGGGGTCGTTTTGGCTCGCCGTCCCGGTATATTGAGGTAGTTCGCTGCCAATGCTGATGGCTCCAGCCCGCGTCTGTACGAGTATGCTTTGTGGACTTAAGGGCGGCAATTCTTCAGTTATCCATTCCAGGTGTCTTACAGCCGTGAGTAAAAGGCTCTTTGAGGATATGATATATGTCATACTAGCACCGTTGGTTCGTTGATTATGTAATATGCTATGAGTGCCGCTCGTCGGGTGATTCTCCAACGAGGCGAACGTGACATAGATGGCTTGCATCGCCCGGAACGACCGCTTTAATTCTTCCTGGCAATACTATATCTTTTCTGCTAGAATATTGCCAGAGACTGAACATAAAGGCATCCTGATGACAAGATAAAGGAGAAGAACAATGACCGGTACCGCGAACACCAGTGACGCTCTCTTTATGGGTAAGGATGGTGTTGTTCGATCTATCTACAATCGGCTTTTAGAGAATCTACATACATTTGGGCCATTTCAGGAAGAGCCGAAGAAAACTTCTATCCACCTGGTTCATACTGCCGGTTTTGCGGGTGTACATCCACGTAAGAGCTATCTCTATCTAAACCTGCGTACTGACCATCCGATTGATAACCCCCGCATTACCAAAGTTGAACAGGTATCAAGGAATCGCTACCATAATGAGCTGAAGCTCACTTCTCCAGACGAAGTCGACGCGGAACTGCTCGGATGGCTAGAGGATGCATACGCTCTTGGATAAAAACGACGCGGCTCAAAACACTCTCCCTATTATTGTCGGACACCAGGATACCCTGCTGCATCTCTACTTGCCGGAGCGCGGGGAAGGACGGAGTTTTTTTGTGCGCAGCGACAAAGGGCATATCGATCTGCCGCGCGCTCGCGAAGGCGGATTGGCTGGCGGCTTCTTCGCTATTTTTGTGCCCGCGCCTGAAGCTAATGTGAACAAGAATCCAAGAAAGGTCATCCAAACCGAAAAAGGTTTTGAAGTTCCCTATGCCCCTGCCATTGATCCGTCCTACGCTAATGGTGTTACCATTACTATGATGGCGAATCTCTTCAGGCTGGAAGCTGAGTCCGGTGGACAGGTCAAAATAGTGCGCAATGTAGATGAACTGGTGTATTGTGTAGAGCATGATATACATGCCGCTATTTTGCACTTCGAGGGCGCGGAAGCCATTGATCCTCAATTTGACGCGCTTGAAGTTTTCTATCGTGTGGGATTGCGCTCGCTTGGCCTGGTCTGGAGCCGTCCAAATATTTACGCGCAGGGTGTGCCTTTCAAGTTCCCGCATTCGCCCGACACCGGCCCTGGTTTGAGCGACGCCGGTCGGGAGTTGGTGCGTGCCTGCAATCGCCTGGGCATTATGCTTGATCTATCGCACCTCAATGAAAAGGGATTTTGGGACGTGGCGGCGCTGTCTGATGCTCCGCTGGTGGCGACACACTCTAACGCGCACGCGATTTGTCCATCGACGCGCAACTTGACCGATAAGCAACTGGACGCTATCAAGGCATCGGACGGTCTCGTGGGTTTGAATTTCGGCGTTGGCGACCTGCGCGAGGATGGCAACTTCGATCTTGACGCCTCGCTTGATGATATGGTGCGCCAGGTTGATTACCTGGTTGGGCGGCTCGGCATCGATGGCGTAACGCTTGGCACAGATTTTGATGGGACGCACATACCGAATGTTATTGGTGATGCCGCCGGATTACCGAAACTAATTGATGCACTGAGAAAACATGGGTATAATGATGTGGCGCTGCGCAAAATCGCTTACGAGAATTGGTTGCGCGTGCTGCGCAAAACCTGGAAGTGAGTGCCTAAACTTCTAGCTGTCCGTTCCCCGTCCAGTATCGCATGTTCTACGCGGCGCGGAGCCACACAATCACCTATACGATGGAGTTCTTTTACCTTTCCCTGAAGTTGGAAGTAGAGATCGTCGTTGGCGGTTTGTGGGGTTGCCATCACCGCCAGAGCAATCCGCTCGACCCGGCGAGACTGACCTGTATAGTTGTTGGTGATAGTCGCGCCATCTGGCTCCAGGCTGGCCAGGAAGTGGTTGGCGGTCATTTTGATGCCCTTTGCCAGCGCGCGTCGATACCAGAGTTCGAGGTCGAGTGTGATGCCCAGGTCGCCGCCGACGTAAAACTGCGGCGTGACCACCTCAACCTGACAGCCGCGATCTGCCAGGAGTTCGGCTACACTGGTGGCCTGGTGAAAACCGATGGTGTCATAAACGAGCACATATTCTCCTGGCTGTGCGCTTTTCTCGCCCTGTAATACCTGCCAGATGGTGGCGACATGCGGTAAATCCGCTCCTGGAATGGATGGTAATGCAGGGCGCGAGCCGGTAGCGATAATCACCGCGTCCGGCTGTTCGCGTTCAATCATCTCTGGTGTAAGCTCGATACCCGTATGCACTGCGACGCCTGCCTCGATGATTTCGCGTTGGAGGTTGCGCGCGGCATCGCCAAATTCGACGCGGCCCGGCACGCGCACCATCAGGTTGATCTGCCCGCCCAGCTCATGTTGCTTTTCATATAGCCAAACACTATAGCCGCGCTGTGCGGCTACTTTCGCGGCCTGCATACCGGCGGGGCCGCCGCCAACGACCAGCAACTTTGGTTTGCGTGTTGAAGCGCGAGCCGGTTTAATGGGAGGATAAAGCAGTTCATTGCCGGTGGCGGGTGTCTGGATGCAGCCCAGGCTGAGGTTGAGTCCCATGCGCCCGATGCAATACTGGTTGCAGGAGATGCACAGGCGGATGGCTTCGCTGCGGCCTTCGCGCGCTTTGCGGGTGAAGGCGGGATCGCAGATTTGCCCGCGCACGACATCCACCATATCGGCCAGCCCTTCACGCAGGATGCGTTCCGCCTGCAGAGGGTCCTTGATGCGGCCAGTGCAGAAGACGGGGAGCTTAACAGCTTCGCGGATGCTGGCGGAGACAAACAGTTGATAACCCGGCGGCGTGTGCATCGAACCTTCAACCATGTAGAGGTTGTGAAATTCACCGATGCTGGTATTGATGTAATCCAGTTGCCCGCTGGCTTCGAGGCGGCGCGCTATTTCGCGCACATCATCGAGCGTCAGTCCTCCCGGGATCAGTTCGTCACCGCATAGACGGATGCCAAGGGTGAAGTCGCGCCCGATCTCAGCGCGGATGGCATGGATGACTTCCAGGGCGAACCGCATGCGGTTCTCCAGCGAGCCACCATAGGCATCGCTGCGCCGATTGTAGT
>DATGGW010000282.1:0-3990 GCA_035308345.1 Ktedonobacteraceae bacterium
AGATGGTAACTGGGCCGCTTGATGAGCCTGTAACAGCCTTTTATGGCTTACTTGGCGATGGCCAGACAGCCGCTATTGAGATGGCGGCCTGCGCGGGCTTACCCCTGGTTCCCCCTGAGCGACGCGACCCGCGCATTACAACCACCTACGGCGTGGGAGAATTGATACTTGCCGCGTTAGAGCAGGGCAGCCGTCATTTTATCATTGGCATCGGGGGTAGCGCAACCAACGACGGCGGTGCAGGCATGGCGCAGGCGCTGGGCGCATCGCTCACAACCCTCTCAGGAACAAGTATAGCGCGTGGTGGCGGCGCGCTCAGCACACTGGAACGCATCTCAACAGAAACAATGGATACGCGACTGCAAAGCTGCGTATTCGAAGTGGCCTGCGATGTGAACAACCCGCTTACCGGACCGGCGGGAGCATCGGCAGTCTACGGCCCGCAAAAAGGAGCAACGCCAGCAATGGTTGCGGAGCTTGATGACGCGCTGGCGCATTTTGCAGCTGTGATCGAGCGCGATCTTGGTCTCTCTGTGCGCGAGGTACCCGGCGCGGGCGCGGCCGGCGGATTAGGAGCAGGCCTGATGGCTTTCCTGCATGCTACCCTGCGGCCCGGCGCGCAGATTGTATTAGAAGCCGTCAAACTGGAAGAACAGATTAGCAAGGCAGACCTGGTGATTACCGCTGAAGGACAACTCGATTCTCAGACCGCTTATGGAAAAAGTGTGGGAGCAGTGGCAGCGCTGGCGAAACGCTATGCATTGCCGGTGCTGGCGCTCGCGGGCAGCCTGGGCGACGACTACCGGGCAGTTTATGAACTTGGCGTTGACGCCATAGCTGTTTTGCCATCAAAACCAATGACGCTGACCTATGCAATGGAACATGCCGCGCAACTGGCCGCCGACGCCACGGAACGCGCACTGCGCATATTGCGTGCTGGCAATCACATAAATCTGTAGGGACAAATTTCATAATTTGCGCGTCTATACGTCAGACAATTAAAAGGATTAGCCGGAATAACCCTTGAGAAAAAGAAGTTATAGTTAGTAATCACACTGCCGGAATGATTAAGCGTTTTCTCATCACAAAGTTGTAGCATTGGCGCAACGCTTTACGTATATAGATATATAAAGTGGTGACGGTCTGCATGTGTTGGATTTGTAAGGATTACGTTCTTTTGTTCGAAGCAAGGAGTATAGCCCTCATGACAGAACATCTGTATGCCACTGATAATGCAGAATTTGAACTACTGCTCTCGTTGGGGTTTTCGGAAGAGGATGCCGCGCGGCTTGTCTATATGAAAAGCCACGTCACCGAACAGATTGAATATCGTGAAATGGTTGCAGAGCAGCACCGCCTGGGTTTCATTCGCTGGCTGGTCGAGCACGATCGCCTCGAGAGATAAGCATACTTCCAGGGCGACCGCGAGGGTCGCTCCTACCATACTACGGCTTCGTTGGGTCAATCGTATATGGTAGGAGCGACCCTCGCGGTCGCCCTGGTTTTTGGGTTGTGGCTTTGAGCAAACCATAAGCCGAATTCTGTGCCTGTGAGCCCTCGCGAACCCACGGGCGGCAATCATCTATCTGGGACGCGAGTTACCCCGCGCCTCAAGCGACCAACCCGAAGGTTGACAGGCGAGCAGCCTGCGAACGCGCCGCGTGGGCGCGCTGCTCCCTCTGTTCGGTCTTGCTCCAAATGGGGTTTACCCGGCCAGCCAGTCGCCTGGCTGCCGGTGAGCTCTTACCTCACCATTTCGCCCTTACCTGGCGCACAGGTTAATTTGAGGCGCCAGGCGGTATGTTTCTGTGGCACTTTCCTTGAGGTCACCCTCACTGGACGTTATCCAGCATTCTGCTCTACGGAGTTCGGACTTTCCTCGGACCATAGTATATACAGCCCGCGATTGCCTGTTTTGCTCAAACCCACGTTCCATAGAGTAACATACTATAGGAAGTGCGTCCAGCTAATTTTTTCTAAGGTTTCCCGGCGTTGTAAGTCTCGTCAATTGACGCCTACAATGAAAACGCGCTACAATGACCTTGCAAATAACGAGCTAAATCGTAAATTTGCATTGAATAGCGTAAAGCAAAAGGATATCCCATGAGCACAGGCCGGCAAATCCGCCTGACATCAATGGCAAGCTGCGCTGGCTGAGCGGCCAAAATGGGGCCAGAGACCCTGGCGCAGGTTCTGCGACCGCTCATATTGCATACAGCGCCGCCCGCTTTGCTGGTCGGGCTGCACGCCGCCGATGATGCCGCCGTCTATAAGGTAAACGAACAGCAGGCAATCATCAGCACGGCTGATTTCTTTCCGCCCATCGTCGATGATGCTTATGCCTTTGGCGCGATTGCCGCCGCCAACGCCATGAGTGACGTTTTCGCGATGGGGGGTAAGGTGCTCATGGCCATTAACCTGGTAGGGTGGCCCGCCGATCTGGACCCTGCCATCTTGAGCGATATCTTGCGCGGCGGGGCAGACACGGTCGCGAAAGCCGGAGCTGTCATCGCCGGAGGGCATACCGTGACCGACCAGGAGCCGAAATATGGGCTTGCCGTGACGGGCATGGTTCATCCTGACCACATCCTGACCAAAGGCGGAGCGCGACCGGGCGATTATCTCATTCTCGGCAAACCGCTTGGCACAGGACTTATAACTACCGCGCATAGGAACGACGCGGTTGATACCAGTGACCTGGAGGCGGCGCTGCAATCAATGATGCGCTTGAACGAGCGAGCCAGCCAGGCTTTGCAGCGTCCGGGCGTACACGCGGTGACAGATATTACCGGCTTTGGTCTGCTAGGCCATGCCTGGGAGATGGCCTCACAGAGCCGCGCCGGTATGCGTTTCCATTACGATGCCCTGCCACAACTACCCCATGCGCGTTACTATGGCGAGCATGGGCACATGACCGGCGGGGCGCGTCGCAATGAAACATATTTTACGCCGCGCGTCTCCATTAACAAACGATTGGGCAAAATCGACCGGGAAATCCTGTGGGATCCGCAGACATCCGGTGGGCTTTTCGCAGCCATCGACCCGGATATCTGGCCCGCGCTGGCTGCGCTCGCGCCAGATATCATGTTCTGGCATATCGGCGAGGTTACAGACCTGGTGAGCGACGAGGCACAGATAGCGTTGGAGGTCGATTGATGTACGAGGCGCTGGAAGATATGCTCGGTATTCATTTCCAGGACGGGGCGCTATTAAAGCTGGCCCTCACGCATAGCTCTTATATTTATGAGACATCGGGCGAGGGTCTCAACTCAAACGAGCGGTTGGAGTTCCTGGGTGACTCGGTGCTTGCCTGTATCAGTGCAGACTATCTCTATTGCTCTTTCCCTGAATTGAGCGAGGGAGATTTGAGTAATACACGCGCCGCACTGGTGCGAGGAGAAACGTTGGCGCAATTCGCGCGCGAAATTAACCTGGGCGACTTCCTGATTATGGGAAAAGGCGAGGCGAACAATAACAAAGGCCATCGCGTGCTGGCTGCCGCGTTCGAGGCTGTGCTAGGCGCAATCTATCTCGATCAGGGACTTGAAGCGGCAAAGCGTTTCCTGCTGCCGCGATTAGAGCCGATGGCGCAGCATATCGTCAATAAACGCTTATTCAAAGATCACAAATCACTTTTTCAGGAGTTGGCCCAGGCACAGACCGGCATTACGCCGGCCTATCGCCTGGTTAGCCAGGAGGGACCGTCCCACAATCGGGAGTTCACCGTAGAAGCGCTGCTGGGGAATGAGACAGCCGGGCGCGGGCAGGGCCGTAACAAACAGGCGGCGGAACAGGCGGCGGCGCTTGCCGCACTGAGCAATAGGGGATGGATCGAAGCAACGGATAGGTAGAAAGGCAAGGGGGAAGTATGCGACTGGAGCCAACACCCAGACCAGATCATGTGTTACGGGTTAGCGCGAGGCTTATCACCTCGAGCACAATTTTACATCTCTCGTCCGATGAACTGGAACGCGCTGTCGCGCAGGAACA
>DATGGW010000283.1:0-7236 GCA_035308345.1 Ktedonobacteraceae bacterium
GTCCTCACGACCAGCGAGCGACTGAAAACCGCCAGGATGTGCTGGTGTATACCTCCGGCGAATTGAAAGAAGACCTGGAGGTGACAGGCCCCATCTCGGTACACCTGTGGGCTATTTCCAGCGCGCCAGATACCGACTTTGTGGCGCGCCTGGTGGATGTGTATCCCGATGGATACGCGCAGAACCTGACGGATGGTATCGTTCGCGCGCGCTATCGCAACTTTGAGCGTGGTGAGAGTTCCCCCTCACTCATCGAGCCTGGCAAAGCCTATGAATACGAGATTGACCTGTGGGCCACCAGTAACCTTTTCAAGGCAGGGCATCGCATCCGCCTGGACGTAACCAGCAGCAACTTCCCGCGTTGGGACCGCAATCCGAATACAGGCCATGATTTCGGCGCGGACGAGGAAATGCAGGTGGCGCGCCAGACCATCCTGCACGATCCGCAGCATGCCTCTTATGTCGTGCTGCCAGTAGTGCCTCCGGCTGCTTAAATCACGTTTCCATGTCCCAGGAATGTCAATGCCAGCAGCAGTCCGATAATCAGCAGAGCCAGCATAATCAGCCCGATAATCATGAAGCTTAGCTGCGGTGAGAAGCCTTTGGTTTTTGACTGCGCTTGCGGAATCAAGACGGTCGGCGAGGTTGGCTCCTCATCAATCATCTGTTTTGCTGCCGCGGGTCGTGGTGTCAGCTTCTGAACTTTATTGGCCTCCAGCGTTATAACGCGAGATGCGGCAGCGAGTAGAACCGGCTGTTGAGGTGCGGGGTATTGGGGAGGTGGTGTGCGCGGCGGCGCACCCATGTTCGCTGTCCTCAGGAAGGGCATATTTCCCTGGCCGCGCTGCTGGATGACAATTGGAACAGATCTCAGTTCTTCGATTGCTGCCGGTGTGCGCCTGGTTGCCAGTTCATTGAGGTTGACTGCGCGGGCGGTCAGAACTTTTTGCATAGTGGCATCATAATCTTGCGCGAATGCCAAAATAGTTGGATAGCGTTGTTCGGGCTTCTTTGCCAGCGCTTTGAGAAATACTTCGTCTAATTCTACCGGGATAATAGAGTTCAGGTCGCTAGGCGGCGTCGGCGATGTATGATGATGGTGGTGCAGTAACTGGCTGGCGGTTCCCTCGAATACTGCTCGCCCGGTGATAAGTTGGTAGATCATGACCGCCAGCGCATATTGATCGGCTGCAGGCCCCACGTATACCGAGGAATCCAGTGTGGGGTCATCGAATTGTTCGGGCGCCATGTAGAGCGGCGTGCCAACCGATCGATGCAGTGATCGACCATTGCGATAAAATGCTGCCAGGCCGAAATCAGCCAGTAAGAGATGCGGTCGCCCGTGAGGGAAGATCCTGGCAAGATTGGAGTACAGCGCGTCTTTGAAAATACCACGCTCGACGCGAATCAAAAAATTGGTCGGCTTAATATCGCGATGAATGATGCCATGATCGTGAGCGCATTGCAGTCCCGCCGCCGCCTGCAACAGGTAATATCCCGCCTCTTCCGCCGAAATTGGCCAGCCAAAGCCGAATTGCTGCGCGCGTTTTTGCAGCCAGTTCCACAATGAACCATCGGCCAGGTAGGGCATGATCAGGTAGGTGATTGACGGAGAACCCGCCTCGGCCTCCTCATCGCCAAAATGATACAGCGGCAATATATGGTCATGTTCCAGTTCCGCCACAGCGCGCGCCTCACGCTCAAAACGCGTGGCTGCCTGTCTTCCCTCGGGCGTATTTGGGATGGCTCGCAGGTCTCCCGAAACTACCTTTATTGCGACTTTCCGCCCGATGCGCGCGTGTTGCGCCAGATAAATATCACCCATTCCACCACTTTCAATGAGCCGCAATAACCGGTACCCACCGAGAGTTTTCCCCACCAGCATATTCATGCGATCTAATCCTCTTACGTGTATAGTAGTAGTGGCGACCCTTGCGGTCGTCATGCCTCCTATTTACAGTATACAAGTGAGGGTGAAAAGTGAGCTAAGCGATGGCCGGATGCCCGGCAGGGGCATCAGGAGAGAGGACTTGTAATCGGCCCGAGCCTGGGGTAAAATTCCTGTAATCACCGTAATAAGAGAGGTGAAGTGTGATTACAAACATAAACTGCCCCAACTGCAATCAATCGATCCCCCCGCAGGTAGATATCTGTCCTCATTGCGGTACGCAACTTCGAGCGCAGGCACAACCGGATGATGTAGAAGCTACTGTAATAAAAAATAATCTTCCCGATGTCCTGAAGGAACTTCCTGATGTTCTAAAGCAATTAGAATCATCTGCAAATATAAATCTTACCATAGCAGGGGCATTAGTTACTTTTTATACAACAGGCATTTTTGCCGGAAAAGTCCAGGCGTCGGATTGGTGGCACGCTGCCCTCTATGCTCTGCCGATACTTATTCTGCTTTTTGCGATCTTCGCTTCGTTACGCGTGTTCTATCCTAGAGGCTATCGTGAAGAACATGATACTACAGCCCTCTTCATAGAGAAGGACAGGCGATTGCAACTCAGTTCCTACCTTCTTGAGGCAGCTATCGTTGTTTTGATTGCCGCGGTATTCTTCTATCTCATTCGCTGAGCACTCACGCATAGGGTAGGGGCGGCCCTGGTAAATTGCCCTTGCGGTCGCCCTCAATCATATACCCTGTAATTGTCGCAGCGCATCCTGGGCGGAAGGCCCAAATTCGGGACGGGTCTCGGCCAGGCGCTGCAGCCAGGGGATAGCCTCAAGGTCATGATATTGCGCGGTGAGCTGGCAGGCGACACGCACAACCGTGTTGCGCGGGTCATTGAGCATTTGACGCGCGACTATACGGCTGCGCGGGTCCTCGCCTCGTGGATCGAGACTTTTCAACGCCTCAAGCGATTGAGTGCGCACGTATGGGTCAAAATCGTTGGTAGCCTGAAGCACCAGGTCGAGCGCGCTGCGGTCGTTTAACTGGGCGAAGGTGCGGATTGCAGCGGCGTAAACGATGCTCGCGGGAATGTCGGGATCGCCCGGCGGGAGATTGTCACTGCGTTTAGCGTGTGACGCTCGAGCATTCACAGGAATCACTCTGTTGACCAGTTGCAGCAGCGAACCTACTGCGCGGCGCTCACCAAATTGTACCAGGGTATCACATATCTGTCCCAGGCGCATTGCATGTTCGCGGTCGCTGATACTGTCAGTGCTGTCCAGGCGAGCCAGCAGCGCGGATGTTGCTCTGGGTTCGCGTAAATCCTTCACAACTTTTAAGCACGGCACAAACGCCTCTTCTTCGTTTGTTAAACCGTCAAGTATGGCGTCGCGTCCGGGGCCGTTGATCCAGCGTTCCACCTCTGGCATCATGGGTAGACAGGCATAAACAGGCTGGAGGATGCGTGGGTCTTGCTGCGTGCCGCGCGAGATCTCGCTCCAGTAGCGACCCAGGAAAAGTCCAAGCCTGTGTAACGCAACGGCAAATCGCCAGTTGGGTGACTGCCTGGCTCCATCGAAGAGCGCAGTAGCCAGGGCGGGCAGGTCGCGGTCAAAGGCGACGGGCAGCGTTTCGCCGTCGATGGTTGTGGTATTTTCCCCCAGCACCTGGGCGCAAACTAGCGCGGCCTGCTGCGTCAAACGTGAACCACTGTCACCACGCAAGTAGTTCTCCAGTGGAATGGTGCGGTACAACGGGGCCGCGATATAGCTTGCCAGACCATCGGCGTCATCAAGACCACTGGCAAGCATGATTTCGTAAAAGCGTGCTTGATTCAGCGTGGCAAAGGCATCGATCACGTCAACTTTTGACCAACCTTTCGCTTCTTTGAGGGCGCTGATCAGCGCTTGCAGCGCGGTAACGGTTGATTGCTTGACCAGTGATTGGGTCGCGTATAAGGAGGAATGCGTATCGGTAGCCAGCTTGCCCAGCAAGACAGAGAGTTCAGGAGATTTATAATAGCCTAGCATCAGTATGGCAATGCGCCGCGCGCGCCCGGTCGTCGTCTCGGCGGCATTGGCGTCGGCTGGTAAATCTTCGGGATCATCATCCTCCGCCAGTTTTATCCAGGCCGGCACAAGGTTGCCTGCGCGATCAATCTCCAGGATTGTTGGTATCAGCACAGGTATCCATGCTCGCAGCGGGCCGATATCGAGCAGGGGGATTAACCGTTCGACCGTTGCCTGCACTGAGTAACCGCCCCAGCGCAGATCTGTTAACAGCGTCGTGAGTTCAGAGCGCAACTCGCTCAATTTCTGTCTTACCTCAGTCGTATCTATGCTGACGGGAGGAACACTGCGACGCGCCGCAAGATGTTCGACCGTTCCTGCGCGATTTGATGACTTGAACGCCGCCGGGGGAACCGGCGCGACTGTGGTGGCAAGCACAGGCGCCGACACAGGAGCAGGATCCGTCACTTCCATCACCTCAAATGTTCCCTGTTCCGCTGCATCGTTCTGAGTTGGCTGAGTCGTTTCGCTCTGTTCCAGGCTAGTATCAGACATACTATTTTTTATCCTTCTTCTTTTCATACGGGAAGAGATACACAGCGCTTCACCAGGCACATTGTAACGTTCTCTTCTGGTATGGTCAAGCGCGCCGGGGCCTGAATATCTGCATTGTAACTCAATGGCATATTCATGCGTACATCATAACATATGAAGCATAGAGCGCAAGAAAAAATGGAGTAATCTATGAGTAATCAGGAGATGCAATTTGCTGATCCGGATTGGGAGCCAACACGACCGGCACAAAAGCAAACTGGCACGCAGCCTCCGGTCTATACGCCACAGCCGGTTAATGATGATATACGCGAACGAACGCAGCAGCCAATCATAGAAACTCCATCAGAACAGGAGGAGGTCTATGGCGGGCTTCCCCCTTATGCGGGCACAATATCGCCGCCGCCTCGTCAAGCTCCCTATCAATACCAGCGCACGCCAAACCGCAGGCGCAGGCGCGGACCCTGGCTCTGGATTATTATTGCCATTCTGATCTTTAGCTTGTTGAGCGGCGGGTGGAACATACTTGGAAATATAGGCCAGAGCAGCCTGACCCAGGAACATCCTTTCAGTGTGAGCGGCACTCCCACGATTGTGATTCACGAGACGGATGGCAATATTCATGTGCATCAGGGAGGCAGTTTAGATATTGAGACGGTAAAACAGGGCAATCTGTTTTATGACCCGAGCAAAATTCAGGTGAACTTCAAACAAACAGGCAGCGTTATTAACGTAAGCGTTGATACCGGCGGCAATTTTCTTTCTTCAGGAAGCGTTGATTTCAACATCACCGTTCCTCAGAACGCAAATCTTGATCTTCAGACATCCTCTGGCGATATCAGTGTCAATGATACGACCGGGCAAATGTCGTTAGCGACCGATTCTGGCAATATTTCTGCCAGCAACGATACCTTCTCTAATGTCCAGTTGAGTAGCTCATCGGGCGATATAGACTCGAGGGGAGACACGTTCAGCGGCCAGGCAAACATCACAACCTCGTCTGGTGATGTTTCGATGGACGGGGATATATTGAATGGCCCCGCGAGAGTGAATTCTTCCTCCGGTGATATTGACTTTAATGGTTCTGTTGCAACGTCAGAATCGTACCAGTTTGGAAGCGACAGCGGAGATATCTCTATCAGGTTGCCGTCTAACGCGAATTTTCAAGTTCAGGCCACAACAAGCTCCGGTTCAATCGATAGTGGGGATTTTCCCACGATCATTGAGCAGGATTATAACCAGGGATCGGGCAGCCAGGCCAGTGGGAGTGTAGGGACGGCTCCCGGCGCATCGCTGACCATCACAACACACAGCGGTGATATTACGCTCCACCAAAGCTCGTAACAGGGGCTTATACATGGCGGGGGCTTGCCCCCGCCACTACTATACTACGCGGATAGCGTATCTTATCATATATAGTAGTGGCGGGGCTTGCCTCCGCCATGCCTACCTGCATTCGTAGCATCTCCCCCCGCTTGTTGGAAACCTCCTTATACTAAACTTGAGGTGTTGTCTTGTGTGCGGCGCTGTGGGAGGTTTGAAAAATATACCATGCTGGCGCAAATATACTTTCACGAGGTGGTTCAGCGCGTGCGTGATCTGCTCGGCTGTGGGTCAGCGCTCTTCGCGCTCGATTGCCCCGAACCAGAATTATGTCATCCACTCCTGGAATGGCTGCCGCTCACCGGCGCGGCGTATATTTTTGGCTCAGCAGAGCTGCAAATCCTGTTGCAAGATGAACAGGTGCGCGCATTGCGTGATGACGCGTGTCAAAGCGGGCAGATGCGCTCCATCAATGGCTGCCGATTACTCGCGGGCGAACTTCTGGCGCAAAGTGTTGCCATTGTGCCTGTTGAGCGGCCGGCGGGTGTACTGGGGTATTTTGTGCTGGTGGATGCGTTTGCGGGCGAATTTACTGTGGGTGATGCCCGCCTGCTGCATGACTATCTGCAGACCATTCAGTTTGATTTTGAAAGCGAAGTGCGTACCCGGCGCTGCATTGCAGATGTAGGGGCCAGATTTATCGCACCCGTTGATGCGGAGATGAACAGCAGCACACGCCGGGCGGCGCGTGGCCTGACGGATGGACTGAAAAGCGATCTTGTCTCGATGGTCAGCCACGAACTGCGCGCTCCCCTGACAGCCATAAAAGGCTACGCCGGCCTCTTGCAAGCGTACAGCGTCAAGGATCGCCAGCGCGAGAGCGAGCGCGAAGCCACTATGACCCCGGCTCGCCAGCAGCAATACCTGGATATCATTATGGAGCAGGCCAGGCACCTGGAGGTATTGATGGGTGATTTGCTGGATGTCTCCCGCATCCAGGCGGGCAAGCTGGCTCTGCGCTTTACCGAAGTTGATGTAGGGTTAATCTGCCAGCAAGTAACACGCCTCGCGCAGCAGCGTATTGACCAGCAGCTCCTGGAGCATCACTCGCTGCATTGTGATGTGTCTCCTGAGCTCCCTCTTATGTGGGTAGACGCGAACAGGTTGCAACAAATTCTCAATAATCTGCTGGATAATGCCATAAAATATTCGCCTGGTGGCGGCTTGATCGAACTGCGGGCATGTGTGGAATATGCGCCGTTCAATGCACACCCGGTCGCGCAAATTACTATTAGTGATCAGGGAATTGGCATCAATGCGCAGCAGTACGCGCGTCTATTTCGCCCCTTTAGCCGTCTGGATCACGAGGTTACCAGCCAGGTGCAGGGGGCAGGACTGGGGTTATATATCACTCAGAAACTGGTTGAAGCGATGGAAGGCACAATCGAACTTACC
>DATGGW010000284.1:0-15458 GCA_035308345.1 Ktedonobacteraceae bacterium
GAACAGCAGAGACGCTGCGCCAAATCATTGGCGCGCCTATGCACCCGGTCTACCGCGCTGACTATGAGCGGGCGGTGACTGCCGCACGCATGGAGTTGGGCGAGGATGCGTTTACAGCACCGTGGGCTCAGGGACGGATGACGCCAGTGGAGCAGGTCATTGATGAAGCGCTCAAGACTATGGGTTGAGAGGTCAAGGCGACGTTGCAATTCTGCATATATTCATGTATAGTAAGCGCATCGGAAAACAGCCGGTCATATCAATTGAACTTGAAGCAATGATTTCATATTCTACAGATCTCCCAACTGGCTAGTAAGGAGCTTCTCCATGCCCGACCTCCCAACGGGGACCGTCACCTTCCTGTTCACCGATATTGAGGGCAGTACCACGCGCTGGGAGCATCATCCCGAAGCTATGCGTGCAGCGCTCGCACGACACGATGCCCTGCTGCGCTCGGTGATTACCGCTCATGGGGGCTTCGTCTTCAAGATGGTCGGCGATGCTGTCTACGCCGTCTTTGCCGTGGCCGCCGATGCGCTGGTTGCCGCTGTAGCCGCTCAGCAAGCCGTGAATACGGAAGAATGGGGAGAAGTGGGAGCGCTGCGAGTGCGCATGGCGCTGCACACCGGAGCTGCTCAGAGCCGTAATGACGACTATTTTGGTCCCACCCTCAACCGTGTGGCGCGCGTGCTCTCCACGGGCTATGGTGGGCAGGTGCTGCTCTCGGCCACGACGCAGGAATTGGCCCGCGATAGCTTGCCCGCCGGAACGAGTGTGAAGGATCTGGGCGAGCATGCTTTGAAGGACCTGCTGCGCCCTGAGCATGTCTACCAACTGGTGATCCCTGACCTTCCGGGCGACTTTCCCCCGCTCAGGTCGCTGGAACGGCATCCACATAATCTGCCGATGCAGCCCACGCCTTTTGTGGGACGCGAACAGGAGATGCTGAACCTCTGTGAACTATTGCGCCGCCCAGATGTGCGACTGGTCACGCTGACCGGTCCGGCAGGAGTCGGCAAAACGCGATTGGCGCTGCAAGTGGCGGCTGAACTCTCCGATCTGTTTGCTGATGGGGTCTTTCTGGTGCCCCTGGCTGCAGTGAACGAGCCTGAGCAGGCCGTGTCAGCCATCACCCAGACGTTGAGCATCAGCGACCTGAGTGGTCAATCCCCACTCGCGCTGCTCAAAGCGACACTCAAAGATAAGCAGATGCTGCTGCTCTTAGACAACTTCGAGCAGGTGATTCCAGCAGCAGTGCAGATGGCTGAGTTGCTGGCTGCTTGCCCTCGGCTCAAGATCATTGTGACCAGCCAGGTCGTACTGCGCCTGCAGGCTGAGCGTGAGTTCGCCGTGCCCTCGCTCTCTATGCCCAATCCCAAACGGTTGCCCGACCTCGTGACGCTCTCGCAGTACGAGGCGGTGGCGCTCTTCATTCAGCGGGCGCAGGCGATCAAGCCCGACTTCACGGTGACCAATGCTAATGCACCAGCCGTGGCGGGCATTTGTGCGCGCCTGGATGGACTTCCGCTGGCCATCGAACTGGCGTCAGCGCGTATTAAGTATTTTCCGCCACAATCCTTGCTGGCCCGCCTGGAGCAGGGGCTGGCCGTGCTCACGGGAGGAGCGCGCGATCTGCCCGCCCGGCAGCAGACCCTTCGTGGAGCGATTGCCTGGAGCTACAATCTCCTACCACCTACGGAGCAGCAGTTGTTCCGGCGGCTCGCCGTCTTTGTAGATGGTTGTACCTGGGAGGCCGCCGAGCAGGTTTGTACGGCGGCCGGGCAGCTCGAAGGAGATATCCTGGAGGAATTGCCTTCCCTGGTCGACAAGAGCCTGCTGCGCCAGCAAGAGTCATCGGAGGGCGAATCGCGCTTCTGGATGTTGCAAACGCTGCGCGAATTTGGCCTGGAGGTGCTTGCTAGCGCGGGGGAGGCGGAGTCGACCCGCCAGGCGCACGCTGAATATTACCTGGCGCTGGCCGAGGAGGCTGAGCCGCACTTGCGGGGAGCCGAACAGGCCCGCTGGTACAGCCAGTTGGAGCGAGAGCATGAGAACCTGCGGGCAGCGCTCAGTTTCCTACTGGAGCGAGCCCACGTGCAGACGGGGATGCAGGAGGGACATCAGTACACCGAGCATGCCCTGCGCTTGTGTGTTGCCTTATCCCGGTTCTGGGAAAGCCAGGGGTATATGCGGGAGGGACTGAACTTTCTGGAGCGAGCTCTGGCGGAACGTGCCGCTGTCGGAGCAGTGCTGCGGACCAAAGCGCTGTCCACGACGGCAGATCTGGCCTATCTCCTGGATGATTTCAAACGAACAGAGAGATTGTGCGAAGAGAGTCTGGACCTCTACCGGGAACTGGGCGACAGGGCAGGCATGGCGCAATCCCTCTTTATGCTGGGTGGTACCGCTTACACCAGAGGACAGTATGCGCTGGCTCGCGCCCGGCTCGAAGAGGCTGCCATCCTCTTCCAGGAGGCAGGCGACCGCTGGAAGCGCGGCCAATGCTACACGGAGCTGGCGCGCATCGCTACCGAACAAGGCCAGTACGAGCGGGCACAGGCGCTGCTGGAGGAAAGTCTCAAACTCTATCAGGCGTTGGGCGATCAGGAGCGCATCGGCTGGGTGCGCTATCTTCTGGCCCGTCTGCTCTTTGTCTCACAGCAGGACCTTCCAGGAGCGGAGATGTTGGCTGAGCAGAGCCTGGCGCTTTTGCGGGAGGTAGGCTCTCCCTGGTTTAGCGCCTTTTCACTGGGTCTGTTGGGACGGATACGCCTGTTGCAGGGTGAGTACGTTCAGGCACATGCTTTGATGCAGGAGAGCGTGACGCTCATGCAGGATACGGGTGACCGGGTAGATACCGCCGAAGCGATAATGGGCCTGGCACGCGTGGCGATGGCCCAGGACAATGTTGCCCTGGCGCTGCAACGCTACCAGGAATGCCTGGCGATGCAGCACGAGTTGAACTGCCAGGAGTTCATCCCCGCCTGCCTGGAGGGCCTGGGGATCGTAGTGGCTGCGCAGGGAGAACCAGCGAAAGCGGCGCGACTATGGGGAACAGCAGAAGCACTGCGGGATGCCATGGCTGCGCCCATGTACCCAATCTACTTGGCTGATTATGATAAGGCGGTAGCCACGGCTCGCAGCGAACTGGGAGAGAATACATTTGCGGCGGCGTGGGCTGAGGGACGAGCAACGCCCCTTGAGCAAACCATTAACGAGGCGCTTAAGACAGCAAGCTGAGTTTTGTCCTTCAATTCGTCCTTCAAAAGGAGTATTTCTTATGGATGAGTCCCGTGTAGCATTCTTACGTCGCATGATCGCCAGTCCAAGCCCATCGGGCTTTGAGCAGCCTGTGCAGCAAGTTATTCGAGAAGAGATACAACATTATACTGATGAAGTACGCACTGACGTGCATGGAAACGTGATTGCCGCGCTCAATCCAACCGGTCAGCCTCGCGTTATGCTCACAGCGCATTGCGACGAACTTGGATTTCTCATTCGCTACATTGATGAAGAGGGCTTTCTTTATTTTGCCCCCATTGGTGGATACGATCCTTCCACCTTGCCGGGAGAGCGCGTGCATATTCACACTGCCACAGGACCCATCCCAGGCATCATTGGCCGCCAATCTATCCATTTGATGGAAGGCGAGGAGCGGGGGAAAGCGCCAAAACTGTCAGAAATGTGGATTGATATTGGTGTTTCTAACAAAGCAGAGGCTCTCAAGCTTGTTGCTCCAGGCAGCATTGCTACTCGCGCGGCTCAGCTTGAACTACTACGTGAAAATCTAGTGGTTTCACGAGCGCTTGATAATAAATCTGGCATATTCACCATCGTTGAAGCGATGCGTCGCCTGCATGAGCAGCGGGAGAAACTGAAAGCCAGTGTCTACTTTGTCTCGGCAGTCCAGGAAGAGATAGGCGGCCGAGGGGTTGCCACGAGTGCCTACAGTGTCGATCCGCTTATTGCTATAGCGGTTGATACGATCTGGACATCCGATCATCCCCAGACCTCCAGGCAAGAGATTGGCGAAATAAAATTAAACGGCGGGCCTGCATTGACCATTGGTGGGTTCGTGAACCCGCGAGTATACCAGTTGCTTGTGAATGCAGCGAACGAGGCAGGCATAGCTTACCAGCTTGATCCAGAGGCTGGTGCTACCTACTCCGATAACGACCCCGTCCGTCTTACACGGGCAGGGGTAGCAAGTGCGCTGGTGAACATTCCTTGCCGCTATATGCACACGGCATCAGAGGTTGTTTCGCTCAAAGATCTCGACGAGATAGCAGAGCTACTATCTCGTTTTGCGCTCTCAATCGATGAGCGCACAAATGTGATACCATAGTTCATCATAGTATAGGCCTGGAAGGGAGCACAAGCGTGACCACCAGTAGGACCAATGGCGAGGAGGCTTCTCATGGCTGATCTCCCGACCGGGACCGTGACCTTTCTGTTCACGGATATCGAAGGCAGTACTACCCGTTGGGAACATCACCCCGAAGCCATGCGCGCGGCCATCGCCCGCCACGATGCTCTGCTGCGCTCGGTGATGACGGCTCATGGAGGCTTCGTCTTCAAGATGGTCGGCGATGCCGTTTATGCCGTCTTCGTCCATGCACCCGATGCTATGTCTGCAGCCCTTGCCGGACAACGAGCAGTCGCCGCTGAAGATTGGGGCGCTATAGGGCCGCTGCGGGTGCGCATGGCGCTGCACACAGGGATCGCCCAGAACCGTGATGACGACTACTTTGGTCCCACCCTCAACCGTGTGGCGCGCATCCTGTCGACGGGCTATGGTGGCCAGGTGCTCCTTTCCGCTGCTACCTTCGAACTGGTGCGTGACAGCTTGCCAGAGGGAGTGAGCATGAAGATTTTGGGTGAGCATGCATTGAAAGATCTGCTGCGACCCGAAGAAGTCTACCAGCTCGTGATCCCTGAGCTGCCGGACGAGTTTCCTCCCTTGAAGTCGCTTTCCCAACGGCCTCATAACCTGCCCACGCAGCCTACCCCTTTTATCGGGCGTGAGCAAGAGATGACGAGCCTGTGCGAACTGCTGCGTCGTCCAGATGTACAATTGGTCACGCTGACCGGTCCGGCAGGAATCGGCAAAACGCGGCTGGCGCTGCAAGTGGCTGCCGAACTCTCCGATGTATTCGCGGATGGGCTGTTTCTGGTGCCGCTGGCTCCGGTCAATGACCTCGAACAGGTGGTACCGGCCATCATTCAGACGCTGGGCATCAGCGACTTGAGCAACCAGGCTCCCCTCATACTACTCAAGTCGGCGCTCAAAGACAAACAGATGCTGCTGTTACTGGACAACTTCGAGCAGGTGATTCCAGCGGCGGTGCGGCTAGCCGAACTGCTGGCTACCTGTCCGAAGCTCAAGATTATTGTAACCAGCCAGGTCGTGCTGCGCCTGCAGGCGGAGCGCGAGTTCGCCGTGCCTCCACTGTCGCTGCCCAATCTTAAACATCTCCCTGGTGTGGCGGCCCTGTCACAGTACGAGGCGGTGGCGCTCTTCATTCAACGGGCGCAGGCAGTCAAGCCCGACTTCGCGGTGACCAATACCAATGCCCCAGCCGTAGCAGCTATCTGTGCGCGATTGGATGGCATGCCCCTGGCGATCGAGCTAGCTGCAGCTCGCGTCAAGCTCTTCCCTCTGCAAACCTTGCTCTCTCGCCTGGAGCAAGGGCTGGCAATCTTAACAGGGGGAGCGCGTGACCTGCCAGCACGGCAGCAAACCTTGCGAGGAGCGATTGCCTGGAGCTACAACCTGCTCTCCAGCGAGGAACAGCAACTCTTCCGGCGGCTTTCAGTCTTTGTGGATGGCTGTTCCTGGGAAGCTGCCGAGCAGATCTGCACCGCAGCGGGTGGTCTGGGCGGGGATATTCTGGAGAGTCTGTCCTCCTTGATAGACAAGAGCCTGCTGCGCCAGCAAGAATCGGCACAGGGCGAACCACGCTTCTGGATGCTGCAGACGCTGCGCGAGTTCGGCCTGGAGGTTCTCGCCAGCGCCGGTGAAAGCGAGCTAACCCGGCAGGCGCATGCAGAGTACTACCTGGGGCTGGTCGAGGAGGCTGAGCTGCACCTGCGGGGAGCCGAACAGGCTCGCTGGTACGCCCGGTTGCAGCAGGAGCATGAGAATCTACGCGCTGCGCTCAGCTTTTTGCTTGAGCGGGCCCGCGTGCAGGCAGGCACACCGGAGGGGCAAGCGCAGGGCACGCTCGGCCTGCGCTTATGTGTCGCTTTGTCCGAATTCTGGTACAACCGTGGGTACCCGCGAGAGGGTCGTAGCTCCCTGGAGCAGGCGCTAGCGCACCGCTCCGGTGTAGCAGCCCCACTGCGGGCTAAAGCGCTCTACGCGGCTGGAGAACTGGCCTGGACCATGGAAGACTTTGAGCAGGTAGAGGCGCTGTGCGAAGAGAGCCTTATGCTCTACCGGGAACTGGGAGATACAGCTGGTATAGCCACCTGTCTGTCGCTGATGGGCTCCAGCGTCCACGTCAGAAATCAGTATGCGCTGGCACGTTCTCGATTGGAAGAGGCGGCTAAGCTCTTTAATGAAATAGGCGACCGCTGGGAGCTGGGCCGCTGCCACACTGAGCTCGCCCGCCTTGCCATCAGTCAGGGGGAGTACGAACGGGCAGGCGCCTTGCTGGATGATAGTCTGAAGCTCTACCGCGCTCTGGGTGATCACGAGCGTATCAGTTGGGTGCTTTACCTGTTAGCTCGACTGCACTTCCTCTCGCAAAGCGATCCTGTGCGAGCTCATGCGCTGGCCGAGCAGAGCCTGGCGCTCAGCAAAGAGGGAGGCAATGATTGGATCAGAGCCTACTTACTAGGCCTGTTAGCACAGATGCGCCTGGTGCAGGGCGAGCTAGTGACGGCTCGTGACCTGGCTGAGCAGAGTATAGCGATCTTCCGGGAGGTGGGAGACGGGGAGGGAACCGCCGAACCACGTATGTGCCTGGCGCGGGTGGCGTTCTTGGAGGGTGAGTTGATGACGGCCTTTCGTTGCTACCAGGAGTGCCTGGCGATGTTGCATCAGTTTGGCCTTGCATCGTACTTCCCTGTCTGCCTGGAGGGTCTGGGAGGAGTAGTAGCTATGCAGAGAGAACCTGGGAAAGCGGCCCGGTTCTGGGGAGCAGCAGAAGTACTGCGTGAGGCCAATGGTGCGCTTATGTACCCGGTCTACCGTGCTGAGTATGAGCAGGCGGTAGCCGCTGCTCGCAGAGAGCTGGGCGAGGATATATTTGACGCGGCTTGGGACGAAGGACGAACAACACCATTGGAGCAGATCATCGACGAAGTACTCAGAGCCGCAGACTAAAAAGGAGCTTCTTCATGCCCGATTTTCCCACGGGAACAGTTACCTTCCTGTTCACCGATATCGAAGGCAGCACCACCCGCTGGGAGCACCATCCTGAGTCTATGCGTGCAGCCCTCGCCCGACATGATACCCTGCTGCGCTCAGTGATTACGGCTCACGGGGGCTTCGTCTTCAAGATGATGGGTGACGCGGTCTACGCCGTCTTCGCCGTCGCTAGTGATGCCGTGGCCGCTGCTGTAGCTGCTCAGCAAGCTGTGAACACAGAAGAGTGGGGTGAGGTTGGTTCGCTGCGAGTGCGCATGGCACTGCATACAGGAGCTGCCCAGAGCCGGGATCAAGACTACTTCGGCCCAACCCTCAACCGTGTGGCGCGTGTGCTCTCAACCGGCTACGGTGGGCAGGTGTTGCTGTCCGTCGCCACCGTCGAGTTAGTCCGCGACGCCTTGCCAATGGGAGTGACAGTGAAGGACCTGGGCGAGCATCCTTTGAAAGACCTGTTGCGGCCCGAGCATGTCTACCAGTTGGTGATCCCCGACCTGCCGGACGAGTTTCCAGCCCTCAAGTCGCTAGAGCGGCATCCGCATAATCTACCAACGCAGCCCACGCCCTTTGTCGGACGCGAGCAGGAGATGACGAACCTCTATGATTTGTTGCGCCGTCCGGACGTGCGCCTGGTCACGCTGACCGGCCCGGCAGGAGTCGGCAAAACGCGCCTGGCGCTGCAAGTGGCGGCTGAACTGAGTGACCTGTTCGCTGACGGGCTATTTCTGGTGCCACTCGCCCCGGTGAATGATCCCGAGCAGACCGTGCCCGCTATCACCCAGACCCTGGGCATCAGCGACCTGAGCGGTCAGACTCCTCTCACCCAACTCAAAGGGGTACTCAAAGACAAACAGATGCTGCTAGTCCTCGACAACTTCGAACAGGTGATTCCGGCGGCGGTGCAGATGGCCGAACTGCTAGCTGCCTGCCCTCAGCTCAAGATCATTGTGACCAGCCAGGTAGTTCTGCGCCTGCAGGCGGAGCGCGAGTTCTCCGTGTCGCCACTGTCGCTGCCCAATCCCAAACGGCTGCCGGACATCATCGCACTGTCGCAGTATGAGGCGGTGGCCCTTTTCATTCAGCGCTCGCAGATGGTCAAGCCTGACTTCGTGGTGACCAATGCCAATGCACCAGCAGTGGCTGCCATCTGTGTGCGGCTGGATGGCTTGCCGTTGGCGATCGAACTGGCGGCCGCCCGCAGCAAGTTCTTTGCGCCCCAGGCCTTGCTGACGCGCCTGGAGCAAGGACTGGCTATGCTGACAGGGGGCGCTCGGGACCTTCCTGCACGGCAGCAAACCTTGCGTGGAGCGATAGCCTGGAGCTACAATCTGCTCACATCTGAGCAGCAGATACTTTTCCGCCGTCTCGCTGTTTTTGTGGATGGCTGCATGTGGGAAGCTGCAGAGATAGTGTGCCGGGCGGCGGGTGATCTGGTGGGAGACGTCCTGGACGGCCTGCTCTCACTGGTAGACAAGAGTTTGCTGCGCCAGCAAGAGTCGACCGAGGGTGAACCGCGCTTCTGGATGTTGCAAACACTGCGCGAGTTTGGCCTGGAGGTGCTGGCTAGCGCCGGGGAGATGAAGGTCACACGAGAAGCGCATGCGGAGTACTACCTGGCGCTGGCCGAGGAGGCTGAGTCGCACCTGCGGGGGGCCGGACAGGCCCGCTGGTTCGCGCAGTTGCAGCAGGAGCACGAGAATCTACGCACGGGGCTGACCTTTCTGTTGGAGCAGGCCCGTGTGCAGACGGAAACGCAGGAGGGCCGGCAGCACACCGAGCAGGCTCTGCGCTTGTGCGTTGCCTTACACGAGTTCTGGGATAGCCGTGGGTATATGCGAGAGGGACTGAACTTTCTGAAGCGATCCCTGGTGGGACGCTCCGTCGTGGCTCCTGCACTGGGAGCCAAAGCGCTCTATGTAGCATCAGACCTGGCCTGGAGCATAGATGACGCAGAGAGAGCAGAGGCACTGTGCGGAGAGAGCCTGTCACTCTACCGGGAACTAGGCGACACAGCCGGTATCGCCAGCTGCCTGTTGCTGCTGGGCACTGTCGCTCGCACCAAGGGGCAATATGCTACGGCCCGTGCCCGGCTGGAGGAGGCCGCTCTCTTCCAGGAGATAGGCGACCGCTGGAGGAAAGGCCGCGGCTACACTGAACTCGCCCGTATCGCCACCGAACAGGGTCAGTACGAGCGAGCGCATGCATTGCTGGAAGAGAGCCTCGAACTCTACCAGGCGTTGGGCGATCAGCAGCGCATTGGCTGGGTGCGCTACTTGCTGGCCCGTCTGCTCTTTGTCTCTCAACAGGATCCTGCACGAGCGCAGAGGCTGGCTGAGCAGAGCCTGGCGCTTTTGCGAGAGTTGGGCGATTCGTTCATTGGCTTTCCGTTGGGCTTGTTAGGACAGATGCTCCTGGTGCAAGGCGAGCACGTGCGGGCGCACAGCCTATTGGAGGAGAGTGTAGCGCTCTTTCAGGAGGTTGGTGATCTGGGAGATACCCCTGAGCCGCTGATAAGCCTGGCGCGCGTGGCGATGGGTCAGGGCAATGTTGCCCTGGCGCTGCAGCGCTACCAGGAATGCCTGGCGATGCTGCGCGAGTTGAGCTACCAGGAGGGCATCCTTGCCTGCCTGGAAGGCCTGGGGGCCGTAATAGCTGTGCAAGGGGAGCCAGCGAAAGCGGCACGGCTGTGGGGAACAGTGGAGGTACAGCGTGAGACCATGGATGCGCCCATGCATCCTGTCTACCGTGCCGAATACGAGCAAGCGGTAGATGCCGCCCGCACAGAACTGGGTGAGGAGGCGTTTGCTGCGGCGTGGGCTGAGGGACGGGCGACACCTTTGGAGCAGGTTATCGACGAAGTACTGAAGTCTGCCGGTTGAGAAGTCAGATCGACATTGAACTTCTGTGTACATTCATGTATAGTAAGCACAGCGAGACACAACAGGTAGTATCAATTGAACTTGAAGCAATTATTTCATATTTTATTTTTATACGTTATACAGATCCCCTAGTCGCCTGGTAAGGAGCTTCTTCATGCCCGATCTTCCCACGGGAACAGTCACGTTCCTGTTCACGGATATTGAAGGTAGCACGACGCGCTGGGAGCATCACCCCGAAGCCATGCGAGAGGCTATCGCCCGACACGACGCGTTGTTGCGCTCGGTGATTACGGTTCACGGGGGCTTCGTCTTCAAGATGATGGGTGACGCCGTCTACGCGGTCTTCGCCGTAGCCACCGATGCGCTGGCTGCTGCTGTAGCTGCTCAGCAAGCCGTGAACGCAGAACAGTGGGGCGAAGTAGGTTCGCTGCGAGTGCGCATGGCGCTGCATACCGGAGCCGCCCAGAGCCGGGATCAAGACTACTTTGGTCCCACCCTCAACCGCGTAGCGCGCGTGCTCTCGACGGGCTATGGCGGGCAGGTGCTGCTCACAACCGTGACACAGGAATTGACCCGCGACAGCTTGCCAGCGGGCGTGACGGTAAAGGACCTGGGCGAGCATGCCCTCAAAGACTTGTTGCGGCCCGAGCATGTCTACCAGTTGGTGATCCCCGACCTGTCGGACGAGTTTCCAGCCCTCAAGTCGCTGGAGCGACATCCGCATAACCTGCCCATGCAGCCCACGCCTTTTATCGGACGTGAGCGAGAGGTGGCGAGTGTATGTGCGTTGCTCTCCCAGCCCGATATCCGCCTGGTCACCCTCACCGGTCCGGCAGGAGTCGGCAAAACGCGGCTGGCGCTGCAAGTGGCTGCCGAACTCTCTGATCAATTTGCCGACGGGCTGTTTCTGGTGGCATTAGCTCCGCTGAGTGATCCTGAGCAGGTTATACCGGCTATCATCCAGACATTGGGCATTAGCGATCTGAGCAGTCAGGTCCCTCTCACGTTGCTCAAAACGTCCCTCAAGGACAAGCAAATGCTGCTGCTCCTCGACAACTTTGAGCAGGTGATCGACGCAGCCGTGGTCGTGGCTCAACTCCTGGCTGCCTGTCCCCGGCTCAGGATTATAGTCACGAGCCAGGTGGTACTGCGTGTGCAGGCGGAGCGCGAGTTTGCCGTGCCGCCTCTGTCGCTGCCTAACCCCAAACGTCTGCCCGATGTGATGACCTTGTCGCAATACGAGGCGGTGACACTGTTCATCTCGCGCGCCCAGGCCGTTAAGCCCGACTTTGTCGTGACCAATGCCAACGCACCTGCCGTTGCAGGCATTTGTGCGCGGCTGGATGGCTTACCGCTGGCCATCGAGCTGGCGGCAGCGCGTGTCAAATACTTCCTGCCGCAGGCCTTGCTCGCGCGCCTGGAGCAGGGCCTGGCCGTCCTAGCAGGGGGAGCGCGTGATCTGCCCGCCCGGCAGCAGACCTTGCGGGGAGCGATTGCCTGGAGCTATCACCTGCTCGCGACTGAGGAACAGCAGCTCTTCCGACGCCTCGCGGTCTTTGTGGATGGCTGCTCCTGGGAGGCAGCGGAGACGGTGTGCCGGGCGCCAGGGGAGCTAGAGGGAGACATATTAAATGGACTGCTCTCGTTAGTGGACAAGAGCCTGCTGCGCCAGCAAGCGTCAGTCGATGGTGAGCCGCGCTTCTGGATGTTGCAGACGCTGCGCGAGTTTGGCCTGGAGGTGCTGGCTAGCGCCGGGGAGATGAAGGTCACACGAGAAGCGCATGCCGAGTACTACCTGGGGCTGGCAGAGGAGGCTGAGCCGCACTTGCAGGGAGCCGAACAGGCCCGCTGGTACGCGCAGTTGCAGCAGGAGCACGAGAATCTACGCGCCGCGCTCAGCTTCTTGCTTGAGCGTACCCGCGTGCAGGCAGGAACACCGGAAGGCCAGTTGCAGGTCGAATGGGCACTGCGCTTGTGCGTCGCCTTGAATTGGTTCTGGATGAGTCGCGGGTTCGCTAGAGAGGGGTTGGCTTTCTTAGAGCAGGCGCTGGCGCACCGCTCCGGTGTGGCAGCCCCGTTGCGGGCCAAAGCGCTCTCCGTTGCTGGAGAACTGGCTTGGTCCGTGGAGGAAGACATGAAGCGTGCAGAGATGCTGTGCGGGGAAAGCCTTACACTCTACCGGGAACTGGACGACACAGAGGGTATAGCCACCTGTCTGAATATGCTGGGCAGTGTCGCCCGCGTCAGAAGTCAGTATGCGCTGGCACGTTCTCGACTGGAAGAGGCGGCTAAGCTCTTTAATGAAATAGGCGACCGCTGGAAGCAAGGCCAATGTCACACCGAACTCGCTCGTGTTGCCACTGAACAGGGACAGTATAAACAGGCACGTGAGCTGCTTGAGGAGAGCCTGAAGCTCTACCAGGCGCTAGGCGATCAGGAGCGCGTAAGTTGGATACACTATCTGCTGGCTCGTCTCCTCTTTATCTCGCAGCAGGACTTTTCCAGAGCGCAGACACTGGCTGAGCGAAGCCTGGCGCCCTTTGAGATGATCATCTCGCCATACAGGGGCTATCCGTTGGGTGTGTTAGGAGAGTTGTGCATGGTGCGAGGTGACCTGGTGACAGCCCGCACCATGCTCGAAAGTAGCATAGCAGCTCACCAGGAGACAGGGTCAGAGGGGGGAGACGATATCGAGCCCCATATCGGCCTGGCACGACTCTTGACATCGCAGGGCGACGCTATGGCGGCGCGCAGCCTCTACCAGCAGTGCTTGTTGCTTCTATCCGAATCAGATAACTACACGGAGTTCATGGCTGCGAGCCTGGAAGGCCTGGCTGCCCTGGATGCAGTACAGGGAGAGCCTGGGCAAGCGGCACGACTATGGGGAGCAGCAGAAGCACTGCGCGAGGCCATTGGTGCGCCTATACACCCGGTCTACCATGCTGAGTATGAGCAGGCGGTAAATGCCGCCCGCACAGAATTGGGCGAGGCGTTCGCAGAAGCGTGGGCTGAGGGACGAGCGACGCCATTGCAGGTTATCGATGAAGTACTGAAGACTGCTGGTTGAGGAGGTGAGCCATGCAAAGAAAAGTCCTGGCTATTCCCCTGGGACAGCCTGGTGAAACCGGGCAAGCATCGATAAGTAATGTGCCTGTACAACTCACCCGCCTGATTGGACGGGAGCGTGAGGTGAAGGCAGCATGTGCTCTTCTGCGGCGGCCGGGTATGCGTTTGCTGACCTTGACAGGTCCGGGCGGCGTCGGCAAAACCCGCGTGGCCTTACAGGTAGCGACCGAGTTACTGGATGATTTTGCCGAGGGCGTCTATTTTGTCTCGCTGGCTCACATCGACGATCCTGCATTCATTATTCCTACTCTCGCGCGAACGCTTGGTTTTGGAGCGATTGCGGGTGTGGAGTTGACCGAACAGTTGAAAGCGTATCTGCGAGAAAAACGCTTGCTGTTGCTGCTCGACAACTTCGAGCACCTGGTACCGGCGGCATCACTGCTCGTGGATCTGCTGACCAGTTGTCCGGAACTGAAGTTGCTGGTGACCAGCCGTGCCCCGCTGCATCTACGTGGTGAACACGAGTTTCCTGTGCCACCACTGGCGCTGCCCGACCTGAAGCACCTTCCAGGTGCTACGGCCCTCTCACAGTATGCGGCAACGATGCTCTTTGTGCAGCGAGCGCTGGCCGTCGATCCAGACTTCCAGGCCACCGATGCAAATGCGCCTGTCATAGCCGAGATTTGTGCCCGTTTAGACGGCTTGCCACTGGCCATCGAGTTGGCAGCCGCGCGCATCAAGCTGCTTTCGCCACAATCCCTGCTGGCGCGGCTAGAGCATCGGCTGCACCTATTGACCGGCGGGGCGCAGGATCTTCCTGAACGGCAACAAACATTGCGTAGCACGCTCAAGTGGAGCTACGACCTGCTGAATGAGAGCGAGCAGCGACTCTTCCGTCGCCTCTCCATCTTTGTCGATGGTTGCACACTGGAGGCTGCAGAGGCTATTTCTGCCTTGCCTGGTGATGGAGAGCTGAATGTGCTGGATGGAGTAGCGTCGCTGCTCGACAAAAGCCAGTTGCAGCGCATCGAATCGGAGGGTGATGAGCGAGGTGACCGGCGCCTGGTCATGCTGGAAACGATTCGTGAGTATGGGCTTGAGTTGTTGGCAACGCATAGAGAGATGGAAGCTACACAGTATGCTCATGCTGAATACTACCTATCAATGGCGGAGAAGGCAGAGCCAAACCTGGCCGGTGCAGAGCAGGGAAGATGGTTCGATCGTTTAGAGCGCGAGTATGAGAACCTGCGAGCAGCCATGCGTTACCTGGTTGAGCGGGCCGAAACGGAGATGGGAGCGCGGGAAGGAAGACATCAGGAGGCGGGACATCAAGCAGAAATGGCCTTGCGCTTAGGAGCGGCATTGTGGGGCTTCTGGATTGTGCGCGGCCATTGGAGTGAGGGTTTGCGCTGGCTGGAACGAGCGCTGGCTGCAGACCCGGGAGTTGCAGCGCCTGTGCGTGCAAAGGCGCTTAACGCTGCCGGAATGCTGGCATACCTGCAGGATAATCATGGGTGGGCAGAGCAGTTGTGTAGAGAGAGTTTGGCGCTCTTCCGGCAAATCGGAGATAAACGCGGCATCGCAAGCTCCCTTATTCGGCTGGGACAGGTAGCCAAAGCGAGGCGCAATTATGCAGCAGCGCGGGCTCTGCTTGAGGAGAGCCTGGCGCTTAGCAAGGAGGTAGACGATAAGGGGAGCATCGCCGATGCGCTCCTACTTTTAGCACGTGCAGCCATCAATCAGGGTGAGTACAGCAGGGCACGCTCTCTGCTTGAGGAGGGATTGGCGCTTTCTCGGGAGATGGGCGATAAATGGGGTACTGCTATGGCTCTCTATCACCTGGCACGTGCAGTTTTCTCTCAAGGTGACCTGGCAGAAGCGCATAAACTGCTCGAGGAGAGCCTGGCCATACATCGAGAGTTGGGCTACAAAGAGGGGGTTGCCTACGCCCTGCGCCTCACAGGACAGTTGGCCTTCCAGCAAAGCGACGATACAACAGCCCGCCCATTGTTAGAGGAGAGCGTTGCAATCTTTCGGGGAGTCGGTGACAAGGGAGGTGCGGCCAAATCACTCTTCCGCCTGGCGAGCGTGGTCGCTTTCCAGGGTGACAACGAGGCGGCTCGTCGACTGTTTGAGGAAAG